>CAJXPD010000121.1 GCA_913057785.1 uncultured Lewinella sp.
AAGTAAACATGAATTAAATCTCAATGTCCTAAGTAGTTTGGATAAACAACCGATGCTGCAATATGAGTTGGCTACGGAAAGTAATGTGGGGGTGGAATTCTTGGCAGGATACCTCAAAAGAGGCTTGGTGGTTGGGCAACCGAGCATTGCACCTTTCTTGGACTTTCAGACTTTTCCTCGCTACTTTGCAGTAGCTGGAGTAGCCTTGAAATACTATGTGCAACCAGAATCTATGGCTAAAGGTGCTCATATTGGCCTATACGCTCGCACGGAACTTAAGGTGTCAGAGAAAGAGGGCTATGAAATGGCTTTTCGTGAAATCTTCGGTGAAGAACCTTTGCTGGAAAGCGATAATCGGTTGAATTTGGGGGCAGCCATGGGATACAAATGGGTAATCAGCGATCACTGGATCATCGAACCACAGGTGCGCTACGGCTGGAATGCGGTAAAGCCCAGCGGTATACAGGATTGGCAAGGAGAACTCTTTTTGTCTTTGGGGTACCGGTTTTGATACAAAGCTTACTTAAGTAATTGTTTGGCAAAAAATCTCACATTCTTTTCGAGCCAATCTTTGTTGGCAATGGGCGCTTTTTCATCCAGCTTTAACCTGATCTGTCGCCATTGACGTAGGGCGCCTTTATCCTTGAGCTTGACTTTGATTTTGAGTTGAAAAAGCTCCTTTGCTAGCTGAATGAAATGGGCATTAGCTGCCTTGCGATAAGCTGAGATCTGTTTGCTTCGTTTGATATACTTTCGGAAGGCGGCTATCAGGGAAAGAAAAGCCTCTTCCTCTTCCAACTCGTAATAGCTTTTTAATTGAATAATTTTAGCTCCTAGGTGATAAGAGGAGTCCGTAAACTCTACGTGCTGTAAATGCTGTAGAGCGATAAGGTAATCCGCTTGAGCATAGGCTAAGGCTGCAAGGTTATAACTCAATGCGTTGAATTGATCTTCTGGTGCCAACTTGTGCTGAAATTGATCGATAAACTGGGCTGTCCAATCAAATGCTTTGAGGCGAATACTGGTCGTAACAATGTTCTTGAATGACCATTGGGAGAGTTGATTACCTACCAACAGCAGTTCTTTTTCTAACATCACTTGATACAAGCCAAAAATCTCTTCATAAAAGTGGCTATCTCCTGAATTGATCATCTTAATGCTATAATTGAGACCGTATTGATATAATGTTCGCAATTCCCCTTTGGAAAAACAGCGATGATGAATTTGAAGTAGATGGTTGAAAATTTGGTAGTCTTCTTTTTGCTGTTGTTCCAGCATTTTAAGGCAATGCCAGTAAGTCTTGATAGTTGGATGCGCCAAATACCTATCATCATCCATAAGGAGCTGTTTGATTTCCGTAAGGAAATGGCAATGGTAGGTAGCTTGAATGATAGTATTCCGGCTGTACATATCACAAGCTATTCTAAGTTTTTCTATCAAATAGGCGAGATCTAGATGATCATTTTGCTCTTGCAGAAAGGGATGGTATCGCCGGTTATTCTGTTCCAATTCGAATCGATCCTGATAATCATTCCTGCGGATCACGGAGAGGTGATAGTTCAGATCCCTACCTTCCTCTTTTTTAGCAATCAATTCCCACTTGTGTAAGGCACCCTTGATGTGCCTTTGGGCATCTCTTTCTACAAGTTCCTCCAATAAGGCGGCCTGTTGCCAGCTAGCTTGTCGCTGAAAATACTCAATACTTAGGAACTGGTATACGAGCTGCAGCAGCTTGGATACAAAGTTGTTGAATCTTCTTTCGTTGTAGCTTTTATCGGGTTCTAGGAGGTGCGATATTTCTGTAGAAGATATTGTTAATAATTGATTATTAGCGTGTTGACAAACGAGTGTTAGAAGTAATTCTTTCACTTTTTGGTTAGTGTTAAATAAATCGCAAGCAACGAAAACTTCAAGGCGTTTTACTTCTTTGGGAGAGAGACGCTGGATGATGTCGATGAGTTTGCTGTTTTGCATGGAGTTCTTAATATTTTTTTAGTTGTTATTAGTGTATGTGATAATTATTTAATTAGCTGAAATATAAGGTATTGAATCTAAAAAGGAGTGTGTGTTAGATGGCTTATTTAGTTATAAATACAAAATATTGTACTTCAATTTTCACGTTTTTGAGCCTACTTTTGTTTTGAGCAAGAAGGTATAGCCTGTTAGATTCGATACCAGAGGCTCATAATCCCATTTACATTGATCAAAAACCACCCTATGCGTAAGCTATTACTATTGCTAAGTACACTATTATTTACCGCTTACTGGGCTTCGGCCCAGGCGGTGATAGTTCGTTCTAGTGAAACACCCCAGAACAGCCGAGTAGCCATTCCCGTTCAACTTTACGATATTATGAATATGGATGGGGTACAGATGGGATTGCAGTGGGATGCGGCGCAACTTGAATTGGATTCAGTAGGCTTTTCCCCAGATTACCCGATGGCGGCTAGTAATTTCAGTTATCCTAGCGGAAATGAACTGGTTTTTGATTGGCTCATTGACTACTGGGAAACTGTCATCAATGGGGACACGCTATTTTTGATGTATTTCAATGTATTAGCGGACTGTGATCAGGCTAGCATTGATCTATCAACCACGCATACTCCTTTTCGCATCCTAAGAGGTGGCCAGGATGTTCCTGATCTCCAGTTTGTAGCCGGAAAGGTAGAAATAGGGGCCTATCGTGCTATTAGTAGCGATACGACCATTTGTGCGGGAGATAGTTTTGAGCTATACATTGATGCTCCTTTAGCTACCAGCCTGAACTGGTCTACGACCGATGGTTTATTGAGTTGCAATGACTGTCCTCGCCCTACCATCACAGAACTATATGGAGAAGCTTCATTTAGTGTAGAGATTGAAGGCCCGATCGGGTGCACGGATACGGCTTACATTTTTGTGAATGCTCGTTCCTATCTCGATTTCGGCTTGCTGCCTTTTAGCAACAGTCCAGTTTGTCTCGGAGATACACTCTATTTCGATCCTAATGTTTTTGGAGGTCAAAGCTATAACTGGCAAGGTCCTAACGGTTTTCAATCTACGGAGGTGCGACCAAGCTTGCGAGCAGACTCCGTGAATATGAGTGGAGAATATGAACTCCAGTTGGTGGATCAATATGGCTGTGAAGCTGGAGCTGTTTTCGATGTGATGGTGGCAGATTCGATTGTATCGGTGGAAGTTAACTTTGAGGACGGAGGTTGTGAAGGAGGCACGGCGATCATGGAAATAGGTGCGATTGAAGGCGGACAAGGTCCTTTTACTTTCCAACTAAATGGCGGAGAAGCCCTACCCATACCAGATGGCCCGTTTCAAGTACCTTTTACCGGAAACATACGACTACAAATCAATACGGCGGATGGCTGTACCTGGAGGCGTGATTTTCTTAGACCTGCCGTGTTGAGCACTTCGATCCAAGCACTTCAAGCGCCGCCCTGTGAGGGTCCAGAATTTGACGGAGCATTGATTGCTCAAGTGGAAGGAGGAGTGGTCCCTTATGCCTTTACCTGGTCTACGGGCGCTACCACCCAAAGTCTAACTGGTTTGGAAGCAGGGGTATACCAACTAACCGTTACAGATGCCAATGGTTGCTTTGCAACAGATAGTTATACCTTAGTTGCAAGCCCTGTTGACAGTATTCGAGCGATCCCTGCTGTGATTATGGCGGGAGAAAGTAGCCAGCTACAGGTTTTCGGAGAGGATATTGCAGTCGTTACCTGGACACCAGCTGGGCCCTTGGACAACCCAAATAGTATAGAACCAGTAGCCAGCAATCTTCTGGAAACAACCACCTTCACCGTAGCAGTGGAAGATCAAACAGGCTGTTCAGATGAGGTTAGTGTAACAGTTGTAGTACAAAACCCTGACTTGACTTGGAACCTAGTTGATTCTCTATTAGTAGGTGAGCAAGGGGTATGGTGTGATCCCACTCAGAATCCACTTGGCTTGCAAGTAGTTATTGATCCCGACTGTAACGAATTCCAAGGGGGGATTTTCGAAGGAGAGGTTGGAGAAGCAGCGAACTGCCTGGAGTATACCGCTTTAGGTCCCGGTACAGATACACTGTGTTTCACGACTTGCCTGAACACGACGGATCTGTGCGGTCCAGGAAGATTGCGAGTATCCGTAGCTCCGCTGGAAGACCCAGTTTGGCCTGGCGACACGAATGATGATGGATCGGCAGATCAGTATGATGTGCTGAATTTCGGCTTCTTACTGGATTCGCTTCGGGGGCCACAGCGCCCCAGTGCCACCCTCGATTGGTTGGAGCAGCAAGCCTTCGATTGGTCTCGCCAAACACCTGAACAAGACAATTACAAGCATATCGATACGGATGGGAGTGGTGAAATCAACATGGCCGATACCATGGCACTTCACTTGAATTGGGGCCTAGTCCACGACGACTTTACTCCCAATACCCCGATTGATGAGCGTAGTGGAATTCCTTTTTCCATTCAGCTAGATACCTTACAAGCTGGGCAGAGCTATAGCTTACCTGTGGTCCTGGGGAATCAAGATTATCCTGCAGAGGACGTCTACGGCCTCGCCTTTCAATTGACTTATGACCCCAGCCTCGTCGTTCCAGGCTCGGTACACTTTAGTGTCGAAGGTAGTTGGCTTGGGCAGGAGGGACAGAACTTATTGCTAATGCAAAAAGAATTTGCAGATGCTGGCAAATTAGCGATTGGAATTACTCGGCTCAATGGGAATAATGTAAGTGGTAGCGGCATTATTGGTCATTTGAATATTACCATCGAAGATGATATCCTACTACGCCAAGGCCATGAATGGGAGAAATCTGGGGTAGACTTCTTTCTTGATATTGAGGGGGTGAAGTTGATTTCTAATACGCAGGAAGTTGTGCCGGTCGAGATCGTAAATGCGGATGTGGAGATCATCAGCGATATTCCAAATACAGAAAATATACTACCTGTCAGCCTCTATCCTAATCCCGCCCAGAATACGCTTTGGATCAGTGGGCTTCCGTCGAAAAGCACCTGGATCCAATTTTTTGATATGCAAGGTCGCCTTGTTCAATACAATGAGCTGATGGTAGGTGACCGTGCACTGGATGTACAAGGGCTACACCCCGGCTTATATTGGGTACGTCTATGGAATGAGGAGGGAATGGCGGTGCGGAAGGTGTTGATTGAGCGGTGATAGGCTTGGAATGGGCTAATACTGGTGAAACTCACCAACAATAGCCCATTCCATTTTTGATGTTTCCCATCAACAATGATCTGCCTACAAAGCGGAGAGGGCCTCCTGCAACCACCCCTTATTGGCTACATTTTTGCTTTCCAACTGCAGATGAATGCGCTGGCTTTGTTGTTCCCTTTCCTTTTGGGTAATTACTGTGGATCTCAGCCGTAACTGCAGCAGGCGCGTAGCTAATTTCAAGAAATTGGCATTGGAACGCTTTTGATATTCGGACAGTTGGCGATTGCGGGTGATGTAAATTCGAGTGGCTTCCACTAAGGAGAAGAAAGCCTCTGTTTCCTGTAGATCATAGTAGCTCTTGAGCTGAATGATTTTGGCAGAAAGGTGATAGAAGGCATCGGTGAACTCGACATCATGTAGCAATTGTAAGGCACTTTTATAGTCTTCTCGGGCATAGTAGAGGGAGGCAAGATTGTAGGTGTAAACATTATGCTCCTCTGAAGGAAGTAGGCTAGACCGGTATTGATTGATAAAATCCTCAGTCCAATTGAATTCCTTGAGCCGAATACCGGCAGTTACGATATTGATATAGGTCCATTGGGTCAAGTAGCCCTCCTTAAAAATTATCTTTTTCTCCAGAAGAATCTTGTATAACTCCAGGATCTCTCGATAAAATTCTCTCCTTCCGGAGTTGATCTTCTTTACACCATAATTGAGGGCATAATGGTACAGAATCCGCAGTTCGCGAGCAGGAAAAAGACGCCAATGTTGATCCAATAATTCTTTCAGTTGAAAATAGTGTTCCACTGCTTCTTGTCGCTGGAGCATTTCTAGCGTCTTGTAGTATACTTGTAAGACGGGCTGATGGTGCAGATCAGGACGGGCTTTATATTCTCCGATAATCTCTTCCAAGAAAAAGCATTGATAGCCAGCATTAACCACCGTGTTTCTGCTGGTCATATCACAAGCTATACTCAGTTTGCTGCAGGTGTAGAAGATGTCTAGCATGTCGTTCTTGAGTTGCAAGTTAACGTCATATCCTCTCTTTCCGCTGGACAGTGAAAGCTGATCCAGTTCTTCGTGTAGCAAGAAAGAATCCCAGAAATAGGTTTGGTTTCGGTAAGGTTGCTTCTCCTGAATCTTCTGATATCTTTTGGCTTGCCTGGGAATTTGTTCATATAAGCCTCTCGTTTGTAAGGCTTCAAGCAGAAGCGCCTTCTTCTGCGTTTCCCGATGCTCCAATTGCGAGTAGCTGAGGTAATCATATAGCAATTGGACTAGATCTGAAATCAGGTTATTTAGCCGAAGTTCTTCGTAGGGCCCTTTTTTGTAGATCGCTTTGTAGATGGAGACCTTGTTGATTCGAGCTGGATCGAAATCAGGCGCAAAAGCCAGCAGGATACTGCAGAGCTGCTGAATCTTTTGGTTTTTATTGAAAAAGGGCGAGGCAACAAATTCCTGGAATTTTGTACGTTCTCTAGTACTTAGTTTCTTGAGTAAGTTGACAAGAATCATGGGATGTTAGTTGCGGTTAGTTAGCAATCATGAAGGCTTTATACGAACTAAAGTCATTTGTAAGCTAGGGCTAGAAGGGATAATGCAATCGACATTGCTAAAATTATCTCTAAGCTCTATTTCTAATTATGCATAACAGGTCTGTTCGCTGCTTCGGACATAGAAATATATTGTCCTATAACAGATGTAATTAAAGTGTTGATAAAGAGTTGTTTATTTGAATTGAGATAGGGTTACATAGCTATAAATTACAAATAATGTACTTAAATACTGGAGAATTTGCCTGTAATTTTGAGCCAATAGTAAGATATACACCTAATTCATAATCATAATCAAAGTGCGAAGCCATGGCTTTGCCTCCCAACTACTATCAAAAAATTCCAGTGAACATGTTAAGAAATTGTACCTATCTGTTTTGTTGTTTAGCGCTGCTCTTCGGAAGCCATGTCTTGCGAGCCCAAGACAATAATTCCTGTTTGTCCTTTCAATTGGAGGACATTAGTACTAACGCCAATAGTCAGTTTTGCATCGACCTAACAACCCAAGGATTTCAAAATGTCTTGGGTATGCAAGGTAGTATTCTCTATGATCCAGAAATCTTGCAATTCATCGAAGTCCAAGATTTTGGCTTGCCGGGCCTGTCTGCTGCTTCCTTTGGCACTCCAGCCGTTGGACCAGAGAAAACAGTTACCTTTTCTTGGTCTAGCCCGACCGCCACGGGAGTAAACCTAGCCGATGGCCAAACGATGACCAAGTTGTGCTTTCAGCCACTAGTTGACTCCGGAAAGACCATCGTCGAGTTTTCCAAACAACCTACACCTATAGAGTTAATAGATGGAAACTTACGCTTGCTTTCAGCCACCTTCCTAGCTGCTGAAGTTCAAATTGGTGGTACAGAGGCCAGTGATCTGCAGATTGATGAGCTTTGCGTACTTCCTTCCATTTGTGGAGAGATTGGTAGGGGCTTCATTGAGGTACAGGCAAGCGCTGGCGTCGAACCATTGGCCTATAGTTGGACAGGACCAAACGGTTTTAGCAGTAACGCTTCCTCATTTGAAGCTACAGCTGGAGGCTACTATGAGTTGGAACTTAGCAATGTTGATGGAGAAATTGCAAAAGCCTGTGCTGTTGTTGTAGGAGGGAATGGAGAATCTATTGTAGCAGCCAACATAACGCCCGTCCCCTGTGATCAAGAGGAAGGTGGGGCCATTGAACTCACTCTTTCTAGTTCAAACACTGACTTAGATTTCATCTGGGACAATGGAGCAACCGGGTCCTCCTTGACCAACTTAGCTGCGGGAACCTACTCTGTAACCATTACGGATCTAGCAACGGAATGTAGTATAGTACAGCACTTCGATGTCCCGAAAGAGGGAATTCGAGGGAGCCTTTTTTCTAAGTGCTTAAGCGATGAAGAAGTTGAATTGTGGGCATTGATTTTTGATGTTGAAGGCAATCCTCATACTTACGATTGGAGTAATGGCGAAACTTTTACGGGGCCAAATGAGCACAAGATCGTTGTGCCTGCTGGTACTGGTACGGAATATATGGTGACGGTCACCAATAATCAAGGATGTTCAACCGTCTTGCAAACCGTTCTTCCTAGTTGTGAAGTGCCTTCAGAAGGAGAGGATGATTTTGATGGATGCCTCATACTAGAGGCAGAAGAGATGCAAGGGGAAGAAGGGGAAGTGGTTTGCTTAGATTTCACGGTACAAGATTTCGAAAATATTCTGGGGCTTCAATTTACCATCGAATTTGACCAGAGTCTTTTGGGCTTTGTTGAAGCACGGAATTTTGCCTTGGCAAGTTCCACGACTTCCTTTGGGGTACTGCCTGAGTTGTTAGCAGATGGCCATGTGACTTTGGCTTGGTCCGACTCACAATTGCAGCCCAGGACCTTGGAGGATAATGCGGTTGTTTTCACCTTATGCTTTGAGGTATTAGGAGATGCTGGTTTTGCTTCCGTCATAGTAAATGGATCTAGAACACCCATGGAGGCTATTTGGGCCCGGAATCCCTTTGAAAATGTACAAACTGTCTCTTTGGGCAGTATTGGGGGAGGTATTCAAATAGGAGAACCGGTAAGCGCAAAGCCAATAATTGAACAGATTTGTGCGGAGGCGTTAGGGTGTGGATCTACTGTTACTACCCATTTAATTGCTGCAATTAGTGGCGATATGGGGCCATTCAGTTACAACTGGGAGGGACCAGAGGGTTACTCTTCTTCTGAGCTGACTCCTGAAGTCACCTCGCCAGGTTTATATAGCATGACGCTCACGGACGCGGCGGGAGCAACTGCAGTGGCAGCGATTCAGGTAGAGGAAAGTAGAAATGTGCTTGACCTTAATGCTAACATCGTACCCGTTTCTTGTGCAGGAACCAATGATGGAAGCATTTCACTCGACAACCTACCCAACGGCAGCAATTATACTTATGAATGGAGTAATGGTGCTAGTACGAGAGAGATCAGTGACTTAGAAGTTGGTGAGTATACCGTGTCTGTTACAGATAACAGCACCGGATGTCAAACGATAAAGCGTTTTCAGCTCGACAGGGATGGAATTGCTGCTTCCTTGTACTACAACTGTCTGGCAGATTCAATGGTAGAAGTAACGGCAGTGATTTTTAATCCACAAGGATTCAATTACACCTTCCATTGGAGCAATGGCGTCCAGCAGAGTTCAGGCTCTCAATCTACCGTTTTGATCTCAGCTTTGGACTCTATTTCCGTCGAGATTACCAGCGATATAGGTTGTGAATATGTGTCTCCCCTGTTGCGGCCTGTCTGCTCCGATCAGCCACCCTTGAACTTCGTTTCTGCAACTTATGCTTACACCTGTGCACCTGATAATCAGAATGCCACCATTACGACCTACGTGTTGGATAATGGAAATGGGCCCTATACTTTTTCTTGGAGCGCTGGTTTTGTCGAAACCAATGTTACACAAAGTACCCTGACGGTGCCTGCCAGTGGTAGCTATCAAATTACAGTAGCTGATGCGCTAGGGAATACCCAAGTACTGGGCGGGATTGAACCTAATTGTGGCGTCCAAAACGTTCCACCGTTGCAGCTGAGCATTGGTGAGGCCAATGCAAATACTGGTGAGTCTGTGTGTTTGGCTGTAAGGGCCAAGAACTTCATAAATATCGCCGGACTGCAATATGCTGTAGCCTGGGATGCAGAAAAGCTAGCCTTAAACAGTATACAAAACTATTCACTTCCTCACCTCAGTGATATCAACTTTAACTTCCAAGGACCGAATTACCAAAACGGCCTCTTACGAATGTCATGGGCGGATTTGATGGGACTCGGTGTTTCCATGCCGGATGATGGAATTCTGTACGAGATGTGTTTTACTGTAACAGGTAGTGGGGGAGAAGTTCCTGTATTTTTCGATGTGGCTAGCATGCAAATGGAATTCGTGAACGAGGATCTTCAAGCAGGAATTCCAGTTTTGGATGATGGCCTGATTATCATCAATGGAGAGGAGCGGATGTGGCCCGGAGATACGGACCACAATGAGGTAGCCAATCACTTTGACCTCCTGAATTTGGGATTGGCCTACGGGGCTACAGGACCTACTCGAGAAAATGCCAATTTGATCTGGCAGGGTCAATGGGCGGCAGATTGGGGACAAGGTACCCCTAGTACAGGAGTAGATTACAAGCACATCGATACCAATGGTGACGGGGAGATCAACATCGCAGACACCACCGCGATTAGCTTAAACTGGGGCAGAGCAGTCAATTTAAGCCCCAACCCTATGGCAGAATATAGATCCTCGCCTGAGGATTTGGATATGCAAGGCGCCCCCATTTACGTGGAAGCCTATCCGGTTCGCCCAGGAGAAACCGTCAGCTTTGATATCAACCTTGGAGATAACGAAAACCCCGTGGAAGGAGCCTACGGCCTAGCTTTCAGTATAGTATACGATCCCCTGGCAGTAGCCTATGGCTCGGCTAAGGCTACCTTTCAAAATTCTTGGTTGGGTAACCTAGACCAAGATATGATCGCTCTTGCAAGAGATGACCCGAACAACCACCGACTGCATATTGGCATTACACGGATTGATCAACTCGAAGTAAATGGAAATGGAGCCATCGGGCAAATTAGTATGACCATAGAGGATGTAATCTTCAGAGATGGTGAATATGAAATGCCATTCCGCGTAGAAAATATTCGCCTCATTCGATCTTCGGAAGCAGAGATTGAAGTTCAACAAAAGCAGACGATCGGAACCGTGACCGAAACGCCTCTATCGACAGGGGAAGAGCCGCTTCTAGAGCAGGTCAAACTTTTCCCCAACCCCACCGCCAATCTCATTAATATTCAATATCGATCGACTAAGATTGAGCGGATTCAGTTACTCAACTTAGGAGGACAACTCCTGCGAGAGTATAAAGCTATGGATCAGATATCGCTACAAGGTTTTGCTCCCTCAACCTATATCCTAAGGTTTGTTGGGTTGGATGGAGTCTTCCTGAAGAAAGTGATTAAACAGTAAGACAGTCAATTAATAAGAAGGGCAATATATAGACGGATTGCCCTTCTTTTTCTCTTTTCAAATTCAATTAGCTAGGGAAGGTTCTCTGATATAGACTTCATAGAACTAGCTATAGAATTGCTCCAAGCTTACCTCTTTTTAACCATTACAAAATATTAAAGCTTATGAAAACCATACTAACCTTCTCCCTTGCGCTCCTGAATACTTTTGCTTTACTTGCTCAAACTGCCTCGATCAGTGGCAAGGTGACCACTGCGGAAGGTGAATTCCTTACCGGAGTGAAAGTTCAATTGCTTGACGAAGATGGCACAGTAGTGGCCACTGCTAATGCTGTAAGCACCTATCGTTTTGACAATATACCCACTGGAGAATCCTATCGTCTAAAGATCACAAAAACTGGTTCTCCCTTAAATGGCTTGTCCACTTATGACATTGTGTTGATGCATAGACACATTCTTGGCACGGCTCCCTTGGATGATCCTTATCAAATCCTGGCGGGTGATGTGAATGGGACGGGTACCTTGTCAATAGCAGACATCGTCGAAATGAAGCTACTCATACTTGCCGTTCGCCAAAACTTTAGTACAGGGAGAAACTGGGGATTTGCGCCTGCCAACTATCAATTTCAAAACCCAAGCAGCCCTTTTGGAGAGCTAAGTAATGTTTCATTTACCATTAACCTGGACGAGGATGTTGCCGATTTAAATTTTATCGCTTACAAATACGGAGATCTGAATGGGACGGTTTTAATTACGGAATAAGGCGTGCCGTATTTTACCCTTTTCGTGGCCTTATAGTTTGTACATCATCTGACCAAAGTGTAAAGGCATTAGTTTTATTGTCAGTATCCTTTAGTGATGTAATAAGCTATATTTTAGATTATTAAAATATTGACTGATAATATATTATATCAATTTAATAGATTAGAAAAATCTATAATTACTGAATAATGTACTGAAATAACGGTTTTTGGTGTGCTAGTTTTAACTAGGTCTTGCTGGATCAGGAGCATATTCCCCTATTTAAACCCTGGCCGGTGATAGTAACTACTACTTTCAAAAACCAATAGTATGCTAAAAGCTCAAACTGCCGTTCTCTTCTTTTTTACGCTGTTCTGGGTTCCTTATCTAGGTGCCCAAGACAATGAATCTTGTTTTTCATTGGAATTGGAAAGCCGCTCGGTGAGTAGCTTTGAACCCTTTTGTATAGATGTCAGAGCCAATGGTTTTGAGGAGCTACTGCTATTTCAATGGAGCATTAGGTATGATCCTTCCGTACTTGAATTTACCGAAGTCACGAATTTCAATTTACCTGCTATATCATCAGCGAATTTTGGCCCTGTTTTTGAGGGCCCACATGGTGCATCCTTTGCCACTGCTTGGACTAGTCCATCATTTTTTGGAACTGAACTAGATAGCTCAGCAGTACTTTTTAGTCTTTGTTTTCAACCATTGGTTGAGGCCGCTCGTACTTATGTAGAGTTTTTTGATGAACCTTCTCCTTGGGAAATAGGTACAGATGGTGAGGGAATAATTTCATTAGGGTTGATCTCTTCAGAGATATCAATAGGTGAAGTAATTGAAGATCATCTTGCAATCGAAAAGATCTGTATCCAGGCCAGCGATTGCGAAAGCTTGGGGGCAGCTTGGGTAGAGGTTTTGATGGATTCTAGAGAAAATTCGTTTACTTATCATTGGTTTGGGGCAGCGGAGTTCATTACAGATAGTCCAATTTACGAGGTTCCAACCCCCGGTTTTTATCAGCTAGAAGTTATTGGTTCCGATGGTGCAAAAGCTCGAGCCAGTATCCATGTTTCCGAATCCATTCGTGAGAAAATACTGTGGTCTTATGTGGAACCTGTCCCGTGTGATCAAGAAGCTGGCGGTAGCATTTCATTGAACTTGAGAGATACAGATGTAGAATATGAATTCTTATGGAGCAACGGAGAAACTAGCCAATCCTTGGAAAATTTATCTCCAGGTGTCTATACCGTAACCATTACCAACAGTGCTACTGGGTGCAAAACACTGGAAGTATTTCGGGTAGATACCAGAACCTTATCAGGAGCGGTTGAAACAACTTGTATAGGAGAAGATTTTGTTAGCGTACGGGCTTTCCTTGCCGATATTGGAGCAGAACCCCTAACTTTTGATTGGAGTACAGGGGAGACTTTCACAGGGATTTTCCAACATGAAGTACGGATACCAGCACTGGAAAATAACGCCTATGCCGTTACAATTACCACAGAAGATGACTGTTCGCTTGTTCTAGAGGGAGAACTTCCTGATTGCGATTCCGATGCAGAACCTTTTACCGTTTATGACGAATGTCTAGTGTTTGAAATTGATCAAGTTGTGGTGGAACAGGGAGAGGTAGTTTGTACAGATGTTCAGGTAAAAGGGTTCAAAGACATTATCAGTTATCAGTATACAATGACCTGGAATCCTGAACAATTAGCGTTCAGAGAGGTAAGAGATTTTAATCTGGGTCTGAGCATGGACAATTTTGGATTAATTCCAAGCTCGCTCGAACAGGGGAGGCTCACTACATTGTGGATTGACGATGCTGACGCAGGCGGTCAAACACTTGATGACGGTGAAATTTTATATTCATTGTGTTTTGAGGTACTTGGAGAATCCGGGTATGCTCCGATACAAATTAGTAATCATCCTGCTGCAATTGAAGTGCTGTGGGCCAGAGATCACCCAGACGAAAACACCCCAATCCCCGCAAGTTTTATAGCTGGTGGATTCCAGATTGATGCAGATCTAGCAGACAATCCCTTAGTCACTGAAACCTGTGTTAGTGAAATTGGCTGTGGAGATACCGGTTTGGAAAGAGTGACCACTATTGTACAGGGTGGAGTTACACCCTACACTTACCAATGGATTGGTCCTGAGAACTTCTCTAGCCTATCTCCTGATTTTGATGCTCCTAGTCAGGGCGTATATTTTCTCACGGTTACAGATGCTTCTGGTGCCCAAGCTAGTACAACTATTCTGGTTAAAGACACAGATGTCTACCCCAATACTACAGCGGAAATTACTCCGGTTTCCTGTGAGGCTGGCCGTGATGGCTCGATAAAGTTAGTCCATATTACCGATCCTACTGCCTATTCATTTGAATGGGCACATGGCGAAACGACTAGAGACGTTTCTTATTTGTGGGTTGGGGAATATACAGTGACAATAACAGAAAATGCACGGAATTGCAAGACAGTAGAACGCTACTATGTTGGGCCAGAAAATATTAGGGCAACACTATATTATAGCTGTGTTGATAGCCTAACCGCTGAGGTGTCTGCCTCAGTTGTTTCGATGATGGAGGAGGAGTATACCTTTTCATGGAGTAATGGGGTAGTAGAGGTGGATTCTCAGCTTTCCACGATTCAGGTAGTGCAAGGGGAAACAGTAGATGTAACTGTTACCAATAATAGAGGATGTACTTATGTTTCTCAACTCATCACTCCAACCTGTCCTGAGCCGATATCCGATAATGAATTTACGGCAAGTTATGCTTACAATTGCTCTGAAACTGGTCAGGGTGCTAGAATTACCGCTTATGTCTGGGGGAATGCTCAGGGACCGTATACCTATGCTTGGAGTACGGGGCTTGTTGAAGAAGATGTGAATACCAGTAGTATCTTGATTCCCACTAACAGTGTATATTCTGTCACCATAACTGATGCATTGGGTAGCGTAGAAGTATTGGGAGGTATCGTAGCGGATTGTAGTGGCCCAGAGCCATTGATACTAAGTATCGGCGAGGCCAATGCAGGTACGGATGAATCCGTTTGCTTGGCTGTACGAGCTGAGAATTTTAGCAATATCCTAGGCCTACAATATGCGGTAGGATGGAATGCTGAGCTTCTAGAGCTGACCAGTCTTCAGAACTTCTCCCTTCCTGATCTCGATGAAAGTCATTTCAATTTCGGAGCTACTAACTATATGAATGGTTCTGTTAACCTTTCTTGGTTCGATCCCAGTGGGTTTGGAGTCAGCTTAGCCAACGACGCCCTCTTGTACGAAATGTGCTTTGATGTAACTGGCGAAGACGGTGAGGTGGCGGTCTTTTTTGATCAAGAGAGCCTGCAATTGGAGGTGGTTAATGAAGATGTAGAATCCGTCATACCTTCCTTTAAGGATGGTCTCGTCATCATTAATGGGGAGGAGCGAGTTTGGCCTGGAGATACCGATAACAATGAAGTAGCAAACCATTATGATCTGCTAAATATTGGTTTAGCCTACGGTGCCGTGGGGCCCATCCGGGAAGAGGCTGACCTTATTTGGCGTGGACAGGTAGCGAGTGATTGGAATACTACTACACCTGATACCGGAGTAGATTTCAAGCATATAGATAGCAATGGAGATGGGGTGATCGATGTGCTAGATACTACGGCCATCAGTCTCAATTGGGGCAGGGCCGTTAATCTGATGCCTAACCCCTTAGAGGAGTACCGCTCCTCCTCAAGCGCACCTAAGACTACCGGTGCACCGATCTTTATCGAAGCGCTTCCGGTACAGCCCGGCGAGACGGTCAGTTTTAATGTACACCTTGGAGATGATGATAATCCGGTGATCGGTGCGTATGGGCTGGCTTTCAGCATCGTTTACGACCCATTGGCTGTAGTTTACGGTTCAGCCAGTGCTTCTTTTGAAAACTCTTGGTTGGGTGAGCTGGGTGCGGATATGATTGCACTGGATAGAGATGATCCGAATCAACATAGACTGCACATCGCACTTACGCGCATAGATCAGGTGGAAGTAGATGGAAGTGGAGTTATCGGACAAATAAGCATGACGATTGAAGATGTCATTTTCCGCGATACGGAGTATGAGATGCCTTTTAGAGTTGAAAATGTTCGACTAATTCGGTCAGATGAAGAGGAGGTTCAGGTGGTTCAAAAGCAAACGATCGGTACCATTACAGACACTCCACTTTCGTCGGAAGAAGTGTTACTCGCCTCGAGAATACAATTATTCCCCAATCCGACACGTGATTTGGTCCACGTAATGTATGGGGCTGTAAAAATAGATCGCATTCAGTTATTGGACTTGCAAGGTCGCCTATTAAGCGAGTATCGATCGACCGATCAAATCTCGTTGCAGGGCTTGCCTTCAAACACCTACTTACTGCGGTTTGTAGGACCAGCAGGAGTAGCCCTGAAGAAACTGGTGAAGCACTAAAAGACTTGTCTAAACGAAAAGATCCCGCACCTAAGAACAGATGCGGGATCTTTATTTTATCGAATTTCAAAGCCTACATTTATAGACTAAATGCAGCCTTCACTTTATCTACATAGTCCAGTTTCTCCCAAGTAAAGGTCTCCACCTCCTTTTCTAGGATTTCACCGGCACCATTTTTCATACTTACTGTCTTGATCTCTGAATTACGTCCCATGTGGCCATAAGCAGCTGTTTCGCTGTAAATCGGGTTACGGAGCTTCAAACGCTGCTCAATCGCGTAAGGACGCATATCGAAAATCTCAACCACTTTATCCGCGATCTGACTATCATTTAGTGATACGTTGGCGGTATTGTAGGTGTTGATATAGATATTGGTTGGAGCGGCTACTCCAATCGCGTAAGATACCTGCACCAAAACTTCGTTACAAACACCTGCAGCGACCAAGTTCTTGGCGATATGGCGGGTAGCGTAGGCTGCTGAGCGGTCGACCTTTGATGGATCCTTACCTGAAAATGCTCCACCTCCGTGTGCACCTTTCCCACCGTAGGTATCAACAATGATCTTACGACCTGTTAGACCCGTATCTCCATGCGGGCCACCAATCACGAACTTACCCGTTGGGTTAATGTGGTAGGTAATATCGTCGTTGAATAAAGCCTGAATCTCTGGCTTTAGTTTAGCTTTTACTCTAGGAATGACCGTTCCAATGATATCTTCTCGAATCTTAGCCAACATGGCAGCGTCTTCATCGAAATCATCGTGCTGCGTAGAAACTACGATAGAGTCGATCCGTTGTGGGACATGATCATCAGAATATTCGATAGTAACCTGCGATTTGCTATCCGGACGCAGGTAAGTCAATTCTTTACCGCCTTTGCGAATAGCCGCTAGCTCTTCTAGGATTAGGTGGGCCATATATAAGGCCAAAGGCATGTAATTGTCGGTCTCGTTGGTGGCGTAACCAAACATCATACCTTGGTCACCAGCACCTTGCTCTTCGGGTGCAGCTCTTTCTACCCCCTGGTTGATGTCTGGGGACTGTTCATGAATAGCAGAAAGTACTCCACAGGAGTTGGCCTCAAACATATACTCTGACTTGGTATAGCCAATGCGACGAATCACATCTCTGGCGATCTCTTGTACGTCGAGATATACGTTGGATTTTACTTCTCCGGCAAGCACTACCTGCCCAGTAGTCACTAAGGTTTCACAGGCAACTTTTGAACTAGGGTCAAAAGCGAGGAAATGGTCAACAAGGGCGTCTGAAATCTGATCCGCTACCTTGTCCGGATGTCCCTCTGAAACCGATTCTGAAGTGAATAAATAAGGCATTAGAATATTATGTTTTTTCTGTTTATAAGGAGTCGCCAACCGCAGCGGCGCTGCAAAAATAGAAATACTTTTGAATTTCGTTGGTATTATTAGAAAGGTGCAGACTTGACCGCAAAATTGGGACTTTTTAAGGTATCACTACCCTTACTTAATTTCGCAGCTGATCAAGGATTCTGTACTGGTTTTAGTGAACAATTCTCCCTCTAACTTATCACCAATTTGTACCGGGCCTACTCCTGCTGGTGTACCCGTATAGATAAGGTCTCCCATCTGCAATTTGAAGTATTGGGAAACATAAACGATGATGTCTTCACAGGAGAAGATCATGTCCTTCGTATTTCCTTTTTGGACCACTTCACCGTTCTTTTTTAGTTGAAATTCGATAGCGCTTCTGTTGACTTGCTCAATGGGTATAAATTCACTGATGGCCGCGGAGTGATCAAAGCCCTTAGCAATTTCCCAAGGATGCCCTTTTTTCTTGAGTTCTGACTGTAAGTCTCGCGCCGTGAAATCAATGCCAAGCGCCACTTCTTTGAAATAGTCCGCAGCGAATTCCTTTTGCACGTGGCGCCCATTCTTCCCAATCTTTAGGACCACCTCCAGTTCGTAATGCAGATCCTTTGTAAACTCCGGATAGTACAATGGTCGATTCCCGATTAATAAGGCAGAAGGTGGCTTCATAAATACCACAGGTCTAGAAGGAACCGGGTTATTGAGCTCTTTGGCGTGATCAACGTAGTTGCGTCCAATGCAAATGATCTTCATCTCTTAGGATTTAAGCCAGTTTGCTGGCAGATTCAGCCGACAAATGTAGAAAAACTTACCTTCATAAGCTACTGTAAGAATTCCTGTATTTTCCCTCAAGAAATTTTTTTTGCAAGATTCGTCCTATTCGTGGAAGGTCATTCGATAGGTAGATGTAAACAGGATATTAATTAACTATAAACTCTATCGACATGACAAAGATCTTAAGAACTGGAATCTCCCTTTTTATCTTCCCACTAGCCTTGCCTTTGACCGCCCAGAAAGCCATTACCATCGTGAGTCAGGTGTGGATAGAGAGTGACCAGGAAGTTGTATTCAATAAATTGCGGAGCCTAAAACAGTTTACGGATTGGTCTCCTTTCCTAGTTGATGATCCGGAACAAAAGAATTGGGTAGAAGGTACAGATGGACATATCGGTTCCACTTTTCACTGGATAGGCGCGGCCGAAAAAAGTGAAGGTTATCAAAAACTCGCAGCCGTGAAAGGCCAGAATTATTTGCGGATGGAGTGCGAGATCTCCAAGCCGTATAAGAGCCAGCCGGTTTTTGAGTACGAGCTTCAAGAGCAAAATGGAAAAACTCAGGTGGTACAAACTTTCACCTTAAAAGCCAGTGTCTTCAACCGATTTATGATGTCATTATTTGGTGTAAAGCGTAAAATGAAAGCCATTAATCAGCTGGGAATGGAACGCTTGAAGGAAGCTATAGAAGAACCTACTCTGCTTAGCACCCGGCTACGATAGCCTAGAAAGAGCAGGTGTTAGATTGGAAAGGATGCCCTACAGTGTCATTGGGTAGGGCATCAACTTATATTCACGGCTTATTTATTATCTTGGTCCATTCACTAGCAAGAAAGACCAACTAAATGAGCCAACTCAACAAAAGGATTAACTTATACGGCCTTACCATGATTGCCGTAGGAAGCTGCATCGGAGCCGGCATTTTCACCACACCTAATGTCGTTGCCCAACCTCTGAATAACCACCTGTTGGTATTGATCATATGGATTATTGGGGGACTTATTAGTCTCACAGGAGCCTTGACCTTTGCCGAACTAGGAGGGATGTTTCCGCAGTCCGGTGGAGTCTATGTATTCTTGAAGGAAGCTTATGGAGAGATTACGGGCTTTCTATATGGTTGGGTGATTTTGTTGGCCATTAATACGGGCTCATTGGCAGCTTTGGGTATTGCACTAGCTGAATATCTGACTTTCTTTTTTCCGATGTCACCAGAAATCAAGACGCTGGTTGCGGTAGGGGTGATTGCAGGCCTTACGTTGATCAACGTAGTTGGTGTGCAGGTGAGCCAATCGTTGGCCAATGTCTTTACGGGGCTGAAGCTATTGGCCATCGTCGGAATCGTCATTGTTGGTGTTATCTATTACGATCCGGCAAAAGTGGACTTCAGCCTAGGATTAGTGACGCAAGAGGGGCAAAATATCTATACAGGATTGCTGATTGCCCTAATCGGGGTGCTTTGGTCCTATGGTGGCTGGCACCACGCCTCCTACGTAGCAGGAGAAACGATCAACGCCCAAAAAACGGTACCTCGGGCTATGATGCTAGGAGCCGTCATCGTGACACTAACTTATGTATTAGTCAACTTAGCTTACATGTTGCTATTGCCCATGGACGCTTTAGTGGCGAGTGAAAAAGTAGCTGGGGATGCGGTTGCCGCCGTCTTAAGCAATGGTGGACAGTTTGTGGCCATTGCCATTGCCATTTCCATCTTTGGAACCATTAGTATTTATACCATGTCCGCTCCACGGATTTACTTTGCAATGGCAAAAGATGGACTTTTCTTTCAGAAAATGGCGGAAATTCACCCTCGCTTTCGTACTCCGACCAATGCCATGCTTATTCAAGCCCTCTGGGCCATTCTTCTATTGCTCTTCTGGGGAACCTTTGCTGATCTCATTACCTATGTAGTCTTTATGGACTTCCTGTTCATGGCTTTGGGAGCTTATAGCGTAATTCTATTTCGCAGGCGAATGGCGGACCGGGAGCGCCCTTATAAGACCTGGGGCTACCCAATTGTACCTTGGATCTTTATTGTCATCGTGGTGGCTTTCCTCATTAACACTTTGATTACTAGACCCAGTCAAGCTATTGCGGGGATACTCATTGCAGGTGTAGGAGTAGCTGTTTTTAGTCTATTTAAGAAAAAGGATACAGCGGAGTAAAATCACTCTATGCCACGCTAAAAACCATTCTTGTCAATGCCAATTGATTGAATGGTACGTCTGATTGATTGTTTGGCTGATGACTTTGATTAGGTACGGCTGATGTCTATCCTATGACTGATTACTATCCCAATAGATGCATCCGCTCAATAACGATACAGCTTGACTCAACTGGAGCCTAAGTCAAAGCAGCTGGGGTTTACTTGGATCGTTTACCGCTATAGCTTTGTCTGGAAGGTAGAAGAAAACCATCTCTACTTTTTCAGAATAACTTTAGACAACTTCTAAATCAAAAAACCAAGAATTAATGAAAACGATCCAAGAACTACCCGCCCAGGTAGATGCTGAAGCCCTGGAAGCCAAAGTCAAGAAAATGTACCGCGATGTCGCGCTCAACCCAGAAGGTGACTTTCATTTTGAAATGGGCCGTCAACTGGCCGAACGATTAGGGTATCCCACCCGTATGTTAGACCGAATCCCGGAGCCCGCCATGGACTCCTTTGCTGGAGTCGGTTTCTATTTCCATCTAGCAGATATTGATCCAGGAGAATTTGTAGTCGATCTAGGTAGTGGCGCCGGAATGGATGCTTTCTATGCAGCGCTTGCTACCGGACCATACGGAAAAGTCCTAGGTATAGATATGACGGAAGAACAGCTTGAGAAATCAATCCTTCTGGCTTTGAAGAACGGTTTCCATCACGTAAACTTTACCCGAGCCTACATCGAAGAACTACCGATCAAGACAGGAGTAGTGGATGCCGTTATCAGTAATGGCGTTATCAACCTTTCAGCCAACAAGACCAAAGTTTTCCAAGAAGCTGCGCGAATCTTAAAACCAGGTGGACGCTTAGCCTTTTCGGATATCGTATCAGGAGTAGAGCTGCCACAAAGTATCACGTGCAACTCTACTTTATGGGCTGCTTGTATTGGCGGAGCGGTTACTGGCTCTACCTACCTGCAGATGATTGAAGAAGCTGGCCTGAAGGTAATTATGATGGAGGATAATCCAGCCTATGAATTTCTCTCCAATAGTGCCCAAGGGGCTACTTCCAAGTACGGCATAAAGAGTGTCTCCATCCTGGCTATAAAACCTTAGCTTAACCTAAAAATTCAATCTGAACCCCGGCAAGCGTAATGCTTGCCTCATCTATTACCTAAAAAACCTCAACCATGAAAACCAAGTTCTTTTCCGTGACCAAGCGTCACCTTCTTCCCTTATTGTCTTTTTTCTCTCTTGTACTAGGCCTTTCATCCTGTATGCACACTTCACCAGCGGAGGGTTATGAAGCGGCCTACCTAGGTACCACGTCCCCAGAGTTTGAACTCCAGACCACCTATGGCGAGGCTTATTCCTCCGAACAGATGAAAGGGAAGTACACGGTATTACATATCGCAACGACCTGGTGTCCTTTCTGTAATGCAGAAGCTCCTCATTTGGAAAAAATCTATCAGGACTATAAGGACCAAGGCGTCGAAGTTCTAATCATGGATGTCAAAGAAGATCGAGATTTAGTACAAGAGAAGTTGGTGGACAATTTCCAATTGAACTTTCCAGTCTTACTGGATACGGACGGAGCAGTAGGGGCTAGTTTCGCACCTGCCGATGTACTGCCCGATTTAGCACGCGACGAAGTTATGCTTGCCGCCAATTTGCTGATTGATCCGGAAGGAAAGATCCGTTTTTTCTCCCTGCTAGACACGAAAGCATTTGATGCCGAATTGATCAAATTAAAAGAAGTACTCGATGAATCGCTATAGTATAATACTAGCCCTATTGTTCTTCACCTCTTGCCAAATGCAGGTTCCAGAGGCGGGCTCACATGCACAGGATTTGGTCGAATTAAGACCGCTCTCCTCTGTCGAGTTGAAGAAGGGACATCGCCATGAGTTGCCACTAGTATTTGAGATTGAACCCGGCTATCATATCATGGCAGATACAGGAGCTACGGATCGTTGGGTCTACACCCAAATGACATTAGAAGCGGGACAGGGATTTTTGACGGATACGCCACTTTTCCCTTCACCTGATGATCTCTACTTGGACGATGATACTAATCCACTGTACATCTTTGAGAATGAGCTAGAGGTGAAAGTCTCTATTCTGCCCTCTATTATGGCTGAGAGTGGTTCGTACAACCTACGTGGACAACTCTTATATCAGGCCTGTACCGATAACAAGTGCTTTTTTCCCAGAGAGTTAGACTTTGAAGTTCCTTTACAATTTGGAGATCGACCCTAAAGTTTGTCCATCTCCCCGCAACTGGACTTTCTAGACCTATAAATTCTGGACTTTCCTTAGGCAGGAGATTTACTTTGTCATCGAACAAAAAACAAATCGAATAAGATGAAAAAAGTAAATCTCCTGTTTCTGTTATTATTTACGCTACTCACCGTAACGGCCCAACACCAGGCCAAAATTACCTATGTATGCGCCCCTTGTGGCTGTGATCATGATGGGGAAATATTTGAAGAACCTGGGACTTGTCCTTCTTGTAGTATGACCTTGGTAGATAGTCGATTTGACTTTGCCAAGATGCGGGAAATTGCCAGAAAAAATCGTAAGAATGTTGCTATCCTTGTTTTTCCGGGGGTGCAGATCATTGATTATACTGGTCCATACGAAGTATTTGGACAAGCGGGCTTCAATGTATTCCTTGTGGCTGAGTCCGATACGATGATTCGAACTGCCATGGGCATGCAGATTGTTCCCCATCATACGTTGAACCAGCACCCTAAGGCCGATGTGATTGTGATTCCTGGCGGGGGCGTGAGCAATGCAGAGAATAGCAAGGCCGTGTTATCCTGGATCAAAGAAAAAGAAAAAGAAGCGGAGTCCGTCATGTCTGTTTGCAACGGCGCCTATATCTTGGCCAACACGGGCTTACTAGACCATAAGAAAGCCACCACCTTTGCCAGTCTAATTCCTGGATTAAGAAGAGCTGCCCCAAAAACAGAAGTGGTGGAGGATATGCGTTTTGTCGATAATGGCAAGATCATAACTACCGCCGGATTATCTTCTGGGCTCGACGGTTCTCTACATCTAATAGCAAAAATGCTGGGATTGGGAAGAGCTCAAATGATTGCTACCAATCTCGAATACGATTGGGATGTAGAAGGAAATTATGTACGGGCAGCATTGGCCGATCGTAAGGTGGGGGGCATCTTTGATGAGGTTAGGATTGCCTATCCAGAAAGAACGATCACCGCCTACGAAGGAGATGAAAACCAGTGGACGGTCAAATGGGCTATAAAGGCGGGGCAGAGCCCTTCCGACTTAGTGGCCAAGATCGATGCTGAAATTCATCGTAAGACGGATTGGAAACTGAAGGATAGCCAGAAAGGAGATAGGATCAGTGCTAGTAAATGGTTCTTAACGGATGAGGCCGAAGAACCGTGGGTGTTATCTGTAAAAGTCGAACAGCATACGGACAAAGAAATGGGGATTATCTATCATTTAGAAAGGGCAAGAAATCGTGCTAAGTAGTCATTGCTATAGATAGCGGTGATGGGAAAAGGATGATTTTTTCCAGTGCCAGCATTTGTACGAATAACAGGTGAGAAATTAGGCGTGAAGATCTAGTTTCTCACCTACGCCTTCCATTCTAGCGTAATTTTTAAGTCCAAACTCCATTTTTCGCCTACAACTCCCTAATTTCGCCTTCCATCAAAAAAAGGAAGCCGTGAAAGAACAGGTTCAAGCCCTAGCACAGCAATACCACGAGGAAGTCATACAATTGCGCAGACACATCCACCAGCATCCCGAATTATCTTTTCACGAAGTGGAGACGGGGAAGTTTATTGCTGGAAAACTTCAGGAATGGGGTATTCCTTTTGAACATGGGGTGGCGGATAATGGCGTAGTAGGTTTGATAGAGGGGAAAAAAGGTAAAGGTAGGGTAGTGGCGCTACGTGCCGATATTGATGCCCTGCCAATTGCAGAGGCCAATGATGTACCCTATAAGTCGAAAAATGAAGGTGTTATGCATGCTTGCGGGCACGACGTTCATTCCTCTTCCTTACTGGGTACGGCTAAGATCTTAAACGAACTAAAAGATCAAATCACAGGTACTATTAAGTTGATCTTTCAACCCGCAGAGGAAATGCTGCCGGGGGGAGCTTCTATCATGATCAAAGAGGGGGTGCTAGAAAACCCGGCTCCGGCTAGCATCTTTGGCCAGCATGTTCATCCACCCTTGCAAGTGGGAAAGGTGGGGTTTAGACCCGGTATGTATATGGCTTCTACGGATGAGCTATATATGACCGTCACGGGACAAGGCGGGCATGGCGCCATACCGCAAAATTGCATCGATCCAATCGTAATTACTTCTCATATCATCACGGCATTACAACAAGTTGTTAGCCGCCGTGCCAACCCCACCATGCCGACGGTGCTCACCTTCGGTTATATCGCCTCCACAGGCGGCTCTACCAATGTCATTCCCAACGAAGTAAAGCTGAAGGGGACTTTTCGGACCTATGATGAACAATGGCGATATGAAGCGCATCGCATCATGAAAGAAGTAGCCGAAGGTATGGCCAAGTCGATGGGTGGTGTTTGTGATCTACACGTAGCCAACGGTTACCCTGCGCTTATCAATAATCCCGATCTCACTCGGAATGCCAAAACGTATGCGGTTGAATACCTGGGCGCTGATAACGTAGTTGATCTTCCCATGCGGATGACCGGAGAAGACTTTGCGTATTATTCCCAGGTGATGCCAGCCTGTTTCTATCGCCTTGGTACGGGTAACCCGGCAAAAGGCATCAATTCACCGATACACACCAATACCTTCAATGTAGACGAACAATGTCTAAAGGTTAGTACGGGCCTGATGGCGTGGATGACCTTGCAGGAATTAGGACGGACGTCATAGCCAGAGTTAAACACTCTTGATCCTTTTTAGTCCAAGTCCATTCTTATCTCTGAGTACTTCCTTCTTGCGAAGTACCCAATATTTCTGTGTGTTCTAAAAAAAATATTTACCAGGTAAGTTGTTGATATTCAGTTGTTAATCGTTCGTGTTGTTATGCTGCAGGAAAAAAAGTTGCTGGGAGCTAGGACATATCTTTTGGCCAATACACAGTATAATGAAAGCCAAATGAAAACAACAAAACCCAAAAGGTCATCCCAAAACCATCCAACAGTACCGATTTAGACGACAATTGTAATCCCATTAACGTGACCCCAAAAACCAAAACCCCAGTTAATCCCCAAACCCCCAAAACACCAAAGAATAAGTAGCCTTTTTGTGATAATTTTTAGTTTGTAGATTGCCTAAAACCCAGTCGGGTGATGCCCAAACATCCTTCTCCGCCTGCTTTTGTGGTTCTATCTGGCTATCCAGCTAGACAGGCAGCGAAAGGCGAAGATCATAAGTGATCTGTATGGAACACGTTGATCAAGCGTTTAGCTGACTTGATACACAAAACAGCGGAGAAAAAAAACGCAAATTGCTTTTTGTAGACTTCGGTCATTTTCAAAACAGCTATTCAAACGCAGGTAAAGTGATTGCCTGCGTTTTTTTTATGGAAACAGCACTGCCAAGCGGATTCCCAATTCACGAGGATGTAATTTATCAAGCGTGGTATTTCGGTTCCGTTCTTCGGGGCTTTTACCGAAATTATTTAGCGCAAAACGAAAGTGAGGCCCAGCTTGCAGCTGGATTTTTCCGAAAGACCAGTTCAGACCCAGGCCAAGCTCTCCCAAACTATTCCATGCTGCAATGGTCCCTTCATAATTAATCAATCCAAAATCAATTTCCTGATTGGCATTCCACATCCCCTGAAGGCCGCCAAATACATACAATTGGCCCTGCCCATTTCCCAAAGGAAGTACCTCATATTGTATGCCTAATCCTAAGGTGAGATGTTGGAGTTCGCGTTTAGTTTCTCTAACAAAGAAGTTGGCCCCATCCGACCAGGTTTCCTCTTCGATATAATTGAATCTAGAATAGCCCATTCTGACCTCAAAATTGGCTTTACCACTGATAGCCCATTGTCCATTCAAACCTACCTCGTAGCTAAAGGCGGGTTGGTGCCCGACCGAGCTGCATCCTTCAAAACAGAGGAAGTTGCGCCACTCGTATATCTCGGAGATGTTTCCTTGGCTCATTTGTGTGTACAGGCCCCACTGGAAATTAGACTGGGCGTCGGTATGGTAAGGGGCAAGCCAGAGGATAAGGACAAGGGGTAAGATGCTTTTATTAGATATCATCTCTAATTCTTTGGTTCTACTTTAGTAAGACATGGAAAAACTACCAAGGGTTGGGAGTTGGATAGCCAAGATAAATAATCGGCGATTTACCTTATATACTTGAGCAGAAGTATTGGGTAGTCCAAAATCCAGAGAAGGAGCATTAACTTGATAAGCGTTGGATTCTTTTAAAAGAACGACCTAGTTCAATTGTTTGATAATGAGTTGTTTGTAAGCATGGTGGTTTCTTTTTTTGAAAAAAGATTGAAATCAGCAGGACATTTTTACCACCCAAACCACAGTAATATGAAAGCCAAATGAAAACAAAGAATCCCAAAACAATCCCTGAACAGTAATCCCTAATTAATCCTAGAACCCTAAACCCTTTAATCCCGGAATTTTAGCAACAATTACCCCTCAGTAATCCCTTGAACAACAACCCCTAAACCCTACATCCCAAGGAACCAAATGAAACCCGTGGATGGCTAACCAAAACGGTATTCAGTTGCCCACAATGAAATGTGATGTTGAACCAATAGGCCCAGACTGCCTAGCGGTGCGATGTCTCCTTCAAAACATGGATCGGAAGCGCAGACGGTAAACCGCCTGCGCTTTTTTGTTTAACCTTATTAGTTAGAATTAATATCCGAGAGTATTGCTTTTTTATTATTTGAAGCTGAATGTAAAAGGCTGATTAATAGTGAGTAATAAATTATAACTCGTCTTTCTTTAGGTGCTAATGGGGGAAACGCTAGCCTGTGTTTTGTCCAATAGGTTGGGGCCCAAAAACAGTAGTTTTACGGAAGACCTCCTTACGACTATTCCAAACCCTTTCAACATAGCCATGAAGATGTCTAAGTAGGTCTATTGTTGTAATTCTCTAATTGACGACCTACAAGATGAAACAAATTTACCCGCAGTCCACCTCAAAGGGGCAGTTCTTGCCTTTTTTCTCTTTTACTGATTACCGCCTCTTCAGAAATTTCATCCTCCCATTATTGCTAGGCATGCTGATTATTGGACAGTCTGTTTATGCCCAAACTACCTTTGCCGATGGCGATATTGCCTTTACTAGGTATGTGTCCGACAACGAACAGTTCTCATTCGTTTTTTTGGTGAATGTGGATGCAAGTACGGAATTTTTCATTACGGATGAAGGCTGGAATGGATCTGGTTTCTATAGCAATGAGAGTATTATAAGATTTACAGTCAACTCGGCCATCTCAGCAGGAGACCACTGCCATGTTGATGCAACGGCTATGACCTACACAATGACTTCAGGAGGGAGTCCGATGACAATTACTAGTGTCGGGACCTTCAATCCTAATCTAGGTAATATGTTGGGGTCATTCGGGGATAATTTATTTGTATATCAAAATTCTCCAAGTTTTAATGTGATCGCGGGACTTAGCGCAGATAATGGTGTTTCAGGATCTTCCGGAAATGCTTGGTTTGCTGCTGCTGCCTCTTCGACAAATGGAAGCGCAATACCATCTGGCCAGACCAATGCAAGCGATGGTTTTATCGGTTTTTTCCCGAACGGACTGAATTCCGAAGTAGATAATGCTCGATACAAGGAGACGGCAACCTTCACTGGGGACAAGGCTACTTTGCTAGCTGATCTCTTGGATTATACCAAGTGGGATTTCAATAATTCGACCTTATATGCAGCTTCTAGTACTGTTTTCAATGTTACTGGATTGGCTTCCCCGGTCTCTGCCTCCATCACCGCCCAAACCAACGTAAGTTGTAATGGATGGAGCGACGGATCACTAACAGCTACAGCAACCGATGGGGAAGCTAACTTTGATTATCAGTGGAGTAATACATCCTCTACTCTGAATACGTCCTCCACTACCAATACGATTACCAATCTAACTGCTGGTACTTATACGGTTACCATTACAGATAATCTTGGATCAACAGCCACCGCTTCTGCAACCATATCCCAACCCATTGCTCTAGCAGCTTCAGTGGTAGTCGATTCGAATGCGACTTGCAATGGTTATTCCGATGGTGGTGCAACAGCATCAGCCACTGGAGGCACTACTCCCTATACTTATTTCTGGAGTAATGGTGCCACGAACGCCTCAATTACGGGTGTTGCTGCAGGTACGTACACGGTT
>CAJXPD010000122.1 GCA_913057785.1 uncultured Lewinella sp.
GCGGGCCGCTTGTTCGGCTTCCGCAAAAAAATGTCCATACAATGCAGAGCGGGATATATCATAATAAGTACTTGCCAGGCTTTTTTGCCAGGCGGTATCAATGGACTCCACTCGATCAATGAGTGCCATATGTTTTATCGTATTTTTCAGATAGGCCTGTTTCTTCTCTCTATTTTTCGTTCCACCAGCAAGAAAATAATAGGCATGTCTGGCCATATCATGATCCCTGAAATAAAGACTGCTTGGCCGTTTGTCCTCCAATAACTCAATGAAGGCCAAGAATACTTTTTTAGTTTCATCATCATCTCCGTTTGCTTTGTAGCGCAAGGCTTGCTGATAGATTTCCGATAGTGTTTTGCCATCCTTTTTCTGATAAGAACCAAAATGGTACGCATAGAAGCCGATATTCAGCAACAAGACCAAGAAGGGCGCAATAAGGATGCCTGCCCTAGGCTTCGGGATCGACCCGAAACGGCCATCCGGTAAAATTGCTGGGGCATTCGGAATCGAATCAAATACCACAACCTGATCCGGATTTTTAGGGTTATACAAAATCCGTTTTTCTACCCCATCTATCAATTTCAAACCACCTTTGGAGTTGACGATGGAGGTTCCTTGCTGCGTTATTCCTTCTTTTGTTTCAAAAGTGAAGTATTTCCACCTCTTCTTTTCATTTTCTACCCATTTCCCTACAGCTACTTCTCCATATCTCAATAGCCATACTTCCCGCCAACCATTCTTGAAAGTAAAGTGTATCAATGTTGCCAACCCTATGCCCAGAAACACCATTCCAATTAGGAAGAACGCCGCTAAGCCTGGGAGATTGACGGATACTCCTGGACTATCCAGTGCTGCCGGTCTAGTAACCGTATAGCAAAACCATATCATTAAGCAGCCGATACCTGTAGCGACCCATCCACCCAGTGAATAGACATGGCTATTGAAGACCAGTAGTCGGGTTAGCCAGGAGAGTTTACGAGGAGGAGGAGAGAGGTGTTTTGCCATTATGGAAGACGTGTTATTCGAATTTGTTGGATTTAAGGTAATGAATTGGGCACCTTTCAACAACCACATTTTGATGGGGAAGGGGCTGCAGTCAAAAGTCCAACGCTAAATATCCGAAGCTTTCCCAGGCTAAGTCATCCGAAGTATATCTTTGCCCCACCTAAAAGAAACTTAGCATGATTCTCACCGGAAGGCTTCGGATATATACCGCGCTTCCTGTTATTTATTTTTGTTCCAGGATAGTAAGTTATATATGCATCCGATGATCATTGAGACTTCACGAACTTTGCCGTACTATACTTGCCTTCACTTAAGACCTTAATCGTATATGCCCCAGGTGTTAACTGATGGATTGGGATCTCTTGAGCTTGAGTCAATCCTTTCCTACTAGTGACCAATTGACCAAGGTGATTGAAAATCTCAATCTTAACATTATGCCCTAGGTCAGCCTTCAATCGAATAACATCGCTGGAAGGATTAGGATAAACTAATAAGGACTTGGAAGGATCAATTTGCTCCTTAACATCAGTGATTAGATCGTAACGCCAAACCTGGCGCCCATCTGATACTGTCTGGGCAGACATAAGCAGGGCATTGCCCAGGACTTCAATATGTCCAGGATTTGAGCTCTGGGGGCCTTCTAGGATATCTACCAGCAGTTGAGTCCCCTCTGCGGTTCCATCAGTACGCCACAGTTCGCGCCCTGTCTCGGGCAGGTAGGCTGTAAAATATAGCCACTCCCCGTTATTTCCAACGAAGATCGGTGAAGAACTACCAGCTCCTGGTAGAATATCGGCCAGCATCTCCACCTCATTTGTAGTCGCGTCGTAGCGCCAGAGTTCCTGGCCATTAATTCCGTCCGTAGCAGGGAAGTAAAGTGTATTCCCCACTTTCCGGTACCGCAACTGTTCAGACAATCCACTCTGAGGGCCTTCATAGATATCCAGCACACTCGTATTTCCATCTGTACCATCCGTTATCCACAGTTCCTGCCCCTGCGCCTCATTTTCGGCAAAAAACAGTAGCTTACCTTCGATAACACTCATTGAAATTACTTCTTCCCAAGCATGTATGCCTGGGTCAAGACGGCTGACTACCCCATCTGTAGGATTATAGCAGCCAATTGTTCGTTTCCTGTTTTCATCTTCAAAAAGAAAGAACAACTTACCTGTTTCATCACTACGGAGGTAGAAAATTAGGCTCGAACTAAAAACACTTTGTGCATTCAACTGACCATCATTGGGAATTATTACTAATTCCCAGTTTGAAGAATAGACTTGTACATAGGCTATACCTCCTTCAAAAGGGAGCAGCCTTACCACCCTAGGAAAAACCATCTGACCATTATCCTCAATGGCCGGTACACTGTAATACTCAAAGGTAAAAGCCGGAGTACCGTCCGTCAGGTAAATCGCAGCAGGTTCCGTATTAGTTGGCATCCGATAAAAATAAGCCCATTCATCCTTTACCGCTAGTCCACGAAAAAAGAAATACCCCTCAGGTAATTTATTTTCAAGCAAGGACTGAGCCGAAGTACTAGAAGCGGAAGTAACCCATGGTCTGGGGCCTTCTCCCTCGTTCGACATGAAGAGCAACTGGTTTCCAAATGGAATAGCAGTACCAATTGAACTTGGCTTTTCTGGGTTTGGATCTAGTAGGAATCTTGTACCAGACAATGTTCCATCACTGGACCAAAATTGGTCCCCCTGTTCGTCATCAGTCATCTTGAGGATTGCTTGATCATCTATGCTAAGCATCCAATTGAAAGCCGAAACCGATGACTTATTGATATCTTTCAAGATCGTCACCACAGAATCATTGGCATGATAGCTCCATAGCTCCGTACCTATCAAAGAGTCTCTTTCGTGCCGATAATAGAACTGATTGGCTCGTACTTGCCCAGGAAAATAGGCGTCAACATCTTCATCAAGCCGTCTTAGTTCTCCATCTTTGAATACATGAATGCCTCTCTCCCCTCCAAGAGGAACAAGTACCATAATCTGATCATCTGCCATATTATACAGCCTCACATTATTATTGTAATTAGGATCAACATCATGGTAATAACCTGATGATCCGATTGTATATAATTGATCTAATTGCCCGGTATTGGGATCCAGGCGAGCCAGTATCGTTTTTTGGCGAGAATCATCCAAATAGGTAAAATACAGCATGCCATCTGTTGCTACCAAATTAGAGGGTAGTGGATACTCATATTCACGTATATTATCGCGACTAAGTACTTCGCGGGTATTTTCCGTGGTACCGTCTGTCTCAATGATGCGTAGTGCATGATCATTGGGGTCGATCAGATATAAGTACAAAAGGTCATTTAGCTCTGTTCCAGAGAAAAGTGGAGTAGAATATGATCTTTCATCAGTGAGCGGTATAGATTTGACTTCCACTACCTCTGTACCCTCTAGGCGGTATAAAGCACGAGGGGTTTCCTCTGTTTCAAAAATACCATACAGGGCGCCATCATATTCATAGAATGGATCAAAAGCAGTATTCAAAAGGAAACCATTAAATCGATAAATGACATTTTGGAGAATAGGAAGTGTCCCCTCCGCTGTCCCATCGCTACGCCAAAGATCATAGGTTGAAGTAGTCCTCGATCCTAACCAAAAATAAAAGTCCCCTTTATGCGCAAATGCCCGATAGGCAGTGGGACTCCCTGATAAGCCAGCAACCAATTTTTTCACCACACCATCGTTGCTATCTGTGCCCCACAATTCCACTTCATCCTGGCTTTTGGACAGCAAGAAGAACACACCATCTTCTACTGCCACCGGTGACCAAAAAGTACCTGAAGAAATATGTGTCAATTGTTGAGTACCCTCCTTTGTCCCGTCCGTCCGCCAAATCTGCGAATCCGAAATACGGTCATTGGCTATAAAGTACAGCGTATCCCCTTGAATAGAAGGGATATATCGACTTCCGTAATAGGAACTCAGGCTAGAGCTGCTACCCGGCGCAAGATCAGCCACGATTACGGTGCCTTCAGGCGTCCCATCGCTACGCCACAGCTCACGCCCATGAAAATTAGTATAGGCAGAAAAGAAAGTAAAGTGCTCTCCTGTGGCCAATACTTCCGGAGTAGCACTAGCATTAGCGCCGCCTTTCGTTTCAAAGGTCAACTGTTGGGGCTGAGCCATCATTAGAGAAAGGGAAAATAGAGCACACATGAATAGAAGGGTTAATGTCGTTTTTTTCATGAATTTGGTATAGTTGTAGTTATTGGTAGATCTTGTTGAACAGTTCCATAAGGCATATCAAATCACTTAACCACCCTGTTGCATCAGCTTTCGATGGCAAAAGGCGCTATCCCAAAGTTTCTTCAATCCATTTTCTCGTAACGGCTTATCCTCCATCACTCGACAGCTATGTCAGCTAGGAGCGGCAAGGTAGAAGGGTATGACATTGGAGCAAATTTGTGATCATGATTTGCTGATTATAAGGTAATGCTTTGCAGTAGGTGGACCAACCACATCTTGATGGGGAGGGCTTTGCTCACCCCACTAACTTTAGCTGGCAGGAAATTCAAGCCGAAACCCATCTGACATTCAGGGAGGAATCACTCCAAGATTATAATTCCACACTTCTAGGCTTAAGCTCCCCCTTGTCTGTCAATACTAATATGTAGACCTTCGCTCAACGCAAACACGAAGTTGATTCAGGCATATCGCTTGGTAACTTCAGTCGCTTTGCCACTTCCGTGAACTAAAAACTCAATAAAGATGACCCGACCTATCTTTGTATTGACGCTCTTGCTTTCTGCAGCTTACTTAGGCGCTCAATCAGAAGCCGATCAACTCAAAGCCTGTTTATTAAATTACATCAACGGTACCTCCTACAATCAACCCGCTCAAATAGAAAAAGCCTTCTACGATAAGGCGAATTTATATCTATCCAAACCAGACGAACCCATCTTCTTGGTTCCTCCAAAAGAATACGCCAGCTGGTTTAATCGGGGAAAGCCAGGGGAAGCTAATGGTCGAATTGGGAATATTTTATCCATTGATATTTCCAATGATATCGCTATTGCCAAAGCAGAGATCTTGATACCAGCACGGGACCTACGTTATATTGATCTTTTCTTATTGAAGAAATTGGATCAACAATGGAAGATCATCAGCAAAGCGGCAACTTTGATGACAGAAGATGCGCCTAGTATACAATCCTCAACAAACCCGACTAAGGAAGTAGTATTCGAAGGCCTTCTTCACCCCTGGAGCATTGCCTTTCTCAACGACGACGAAGCATTGGTCAGTGAGAAGGATGGTGAATTGGTGAAAGTCAATTTGACGACCAAAACGAAGACTTCAATTTCAGGATTCCCAGAGGATTTGGTTGATAGCATTCGGGTGAGAAGTCGCGGTGATAACTCAGGCATTTTTGAAGTGATCCTTGATCCAAACTTTTCCAGCAATCAGCATATTTACGTTTCCTATACTGCCGAAAATGAAGAGGGTGCAACTACTAAGGTTATCCGGGCAAAACTAGAAGGCAATGGTCTTGTTGATATTCAACCTTTATTCGTTGCTGCCCCTTATACCCGAGAAATGTATCACTACGGAGGGGGCATGACCTTTGGGCAAGACGGCAAGCTATACATTACGGTAGGAGAGCGATTGTTTAACGAAAAGGACCAGCCACCAATGCCCATCGCCCAGAATTTGGAGGACAAACGGGGTAAGATTTATCGACTCAATCCCGACGGTAGCATCCCTGAGGACAATCCAGATTTTGGAGCCAACAGCGTTCCAGGTCTTTATGCAGTAGGCATCCGCGCGGCACAAGGCATTACTTTACACCCAGAGACCGGGGAGATTTGGTTTAGTGAGCATGGAACCATCCAAGGGGATGAGATTAATATTCTCCGAAAGGGTGCTAATTATGGCTGGCCTATCATTACCACAGGAAAATATCGGGCGCCGAACTATGATCCTCCAAAGCTGGAAGGAGTCAATTTTACTGATCCAACTTGGCACTGGCTACATACGGTGGCTCCAACCGGGCTTACATTTTACACTGGCGATGAATTCCCGGCTTGGAAGGGCAGCCTTCTGGTTCCGGGGCTTTCTCGAGGTAGCCTGTGGCGATTCACGGTTGATGGCCAAACGCTTAAACTTGCGGAAGAGCTATTCGTAGATGATCGAGTTCGATCTAGAAAAATTAAACAGAGCCCAAATGGAAAGCTGTACATGCTAACGGATGAGGAAAATGGAAAGATCATCCGAATTCGGAATCAGGACCAAGAAAAGAGATAGCATAGTTGACGTACTGCACTAAAGCATTGCTTCGAATCGACTATATTTGAGGGGAACAACAACACATCCAAAAAACGATGCGCCCCTCAATTCTTATCCTGTTCTGCTTTACCCTAGTCGATCTCAATAGCCAAGAATTGATTGCCAATGGCGGGTTCGAAGACTACAATATTTGCACAGAGTATGATGCACCCTGTGCTCCCGAGGCCTGGTTTAGACTTCCTCCTACGGAAATTAATGTGAAACTAAAGAAAGTACCTCGGGTTTACGAGGGTAAATATGCTGAACTGGTGGTGGTTGAAAATGAGAAGAATCCTGTGGTTTTCCGCGTTTTTCTCTACACTCAACTGCTTTGCCCATTGGTTCATGGGCAGGAATACACCCTGAGTTTCTTTTTCAATCCCGTTTCCGTGAAAAAGTATCAATTAGATATGCTGTTGACGGAAAAGGAATTGATCAGCGACCTAGTCAACCCTTTGGCCTTTTCTGCTACAAGGGAGATTACTGATAAAGATGAAATCAAGAGAAACAGGAAAAGTAACTGGCGGCAAATTGAAGTAAGCTTTACTGCGCAAGGGGGAGAAAGATTTCTCACCTTCGGCAACTTCAGCAAAGAAGCCACTTTCTTGGAAGGAAGAACCAAGGCTAATAACCACCAAGGAGATTTAGTCTTTTTATTGGATAATGTATCCCTTACAGCCAATGACCCTGCCTATAGCTCCTGTCCCGAAATGGCAGAAACGCGAAGACGTTTGTATGCTACCAATCACCGACACACCTACAAAAAAGGAGTTGAAAAGGACATTGAAGTTGCAGAGGTGATTATTCCGCCTTTACCTACTACAGGAGAAGTAAAAGATACCAACACTGTAATTACGCCTCCTTCCATCGCTTTCGAAATCCCTGGTGTAGCTTTTGACTTTGACCTCCATCAGCTAAAATCTGAATATCTGCCTGCCTTGGACTCCTTTGCGCTCGTAATCCGAAAGATGGGTTGGGATCAAATCAAGGTATTTGGTCATACGGATAACATTGGAGAAGCGGACTATAATTTGAGCCTTTCTGCCAAGAGGGCAGGAGCCGTCAAACAGTATTTGGAGAAAAAGCTTGGTGGCAGGGAAGTTCTTATCTTGGCAGAGGGTAAAGGGGAATGCTGCCCAAAGGTAAATAATGACTCGGAGGAGAATCGAGCGAGAAATCGAAGAGTAGAGATTATTCCCCAAAATCAATGAAGATCAAAATCGAACAAAACATGAAAGGAAAGAATCTACTATTATTAGGGATTATTTATCTAAGCTGTCTAGTCAATAGTTACAGTCAAGATAATAGCCTAACTCCTTTCGAAGGGACTTACGAGGGTACATTGAAGATCTACCAAGGCGCAAAGATCGCTCATAGTCTTCCTATGTCGCTGAAAATTCTTCCCGTGGACAGTACAACATGGACCTTTCACATCACCTACCATCGAGAGGGTAAAGAAGATTTCCGGCCCTATGATATCCGCCTAATCAATGCCGAAAAAGGGCATTATGTAATTGATGAGCACAATGGAATCCTACTAGACTCCTATCTCAATGGAAATTGCCTATATGAGCAATTTGCAATTGATAATTCGGGAATAATCGGCACCACTTGTTTCTTAGCTGATAATCAACTTTCCTACGAATTGATTCCCATTGATATGGAGCCGACTAGGATTTCTGGGGATACCATTATCAATGGAGACACCATCCCTGCCGTGCGATCTTATCAAGTCTATAGTACTCAAAAAGCCCTCCTCAAACGCGTAGATTAGGTCATGAAAAGCATCGGCATCATCGTTGGTCCAGAGGTAGGGAACGAGGCGGAGGCCATTCGCCAAAGTGCGGAGTACTTCGGTTATCAAGTAGTCATGAAGTACCTCGGCCGGCCGAATGACTTCCTTAAACTCCTACGCGGAGAGGACCCGCTTTTTAATGGTTTAGAAATCTGGATTCTCAGTGTACATGGAGATGAAGGCAAGTTCATTTTGCCAGAATTAGATCCTTCTATCTACCAAGAACATGAGCCACGTCACCCGATCGGAGTCGAAACACTGACAGATAAAATAACACTCAATCAGCAACTCATTCTTAATACAGGCTGCACCTTGGGCTCCGAATCTCTAGCCCAGCTTTTTCTTTCTGGGGGAGCCAAGGCTTACATCGGAGCTACCGACTATGTGGAAGGAAATGCCGGCCTCCTTTTTTGTATTCGTTTCTTGTATGAATGGATGAAGGGCGCAGAACTTGCTACAGTCTTTGCTCAGGCCGCAGCGGTAGATCAGGAGACGGGCCTTTTTCGGCTTTATCCCACCTCCTGAATTCAAATCAGATAGCATATTCAGCACCTACTACACTGGAAATCCAGCCTCTTTTAGGGCTATGCATATTTGATCCCTACGGGATCCCGCACACCTTCAGGTCTTACCTTGGGCGAGGCTTCTCGATACATTTACACCATGGAATGTCTCCTATTTGGGATCCATGGCATATTTGATCCCTAACGGGATCCCTCTCTGCGGAGATGTACCGCCTCTCTTTATTCAGCTGCCATTAAACACCGCCCTGCCCTGTAGGGGCAACATATACCTAGCCACGATTATAGCATGGATTTCACGTGCTGTGAAGTACGAAATATAGCCTCATGGACATGCCTGTAGTTCTCCCCCAAAAGAGCATTGGCTGATTATTCCTTCAAAGGCATCGTATTATCATAGATATTCTTATCCATAAGATGTAGATAAGGATCCAAGGAGACGTACTCAGGTAAATGCTCTACTCGGCAACGGATCTCCTGCACGCCACTTTTAAGCAAATACTTCTCATAATGATCCTTTTCCGAGAAACGGACTAAATCATCAGGATGAAGCTGAAATAGCCCAATATTGACCATTTCTTCCATTGGCACCTCTTCCAAACTTCCATTTTTCAATTCATTTTTGTGTGCTTCAACTTCCAGTACAATTTCATACCCACCACTACTCAATTCGGTAAAAGAAGAAGACAAGACCTTCGTATCATAGATTGTAATGCGGGCAAGCCAATCCTTCAACCGTTCCTGCTGTGCAGGCGTAGCTCGTTCGAGGAGTTGCGCTTCAAAATCCGCCATGCTCGCCTTCGGCTTAGGATAGGCGTGATGATCAAAGAGATAACGCAAAGCTTCATTCAAAACCTGTTCGCCCAGTAAATCTCGGATGGCATTCATCACTACAGCGCCCTTGGAATAGGATAGATAATTTTGTCCATCAACCAAATTCAAGGGCGGTTCTGGGATGACTGCCCGGTTTCGCTGTCGGAAATATCGAGTCATTTCCTCCTTGATCAACGTTCTAAGCTGGTGCTTCCCTTGCCGCTGTTCCTGAATAATGCACTCCATATATTTAGCTGTGGATTCCACTAGAAAACCACCTCCAGCTCCATTGTAGGGCGTGAGCTGATGACCAAACCATTGATGAGCTACCTCATGAGCCACCCGCTTAGTTACTACATCAAAAGCTGTAGTGTCTCGCAGATCGGTAAGGAAAGCTCGATCCTCTACTAAACCGATATTTCCTGGGGCAGCATATCCACCCATCGGCCAATGGCCGGGTATTTCTAATAGCCTTAACGCATCCATCTTATAGGTACCAAATGCATCCTGACAATAGACCAATGTTTGCTCCATCACCTCTACAATCAGATCAACATTGTAGGCCTGTCCCTCATCATAAAATACCGAAAGCATTACACTATCTACCTGACGCTGCAGAAGCTGATAATCAGCAGAGAGATAACCGTAGAAATGATTGATCGGCGCTTGACTCTTGTAATGAAAATAAGCTCGGTCATCTTCTTCCCAACTATCCATTAAGCTCCCTGGTGCAACAGCCTTTTGTGGACTATCGGTCGAAATAATCGTTTCAAAATCGAATTTGTTATAGGTAGCACGATCTTCATCGGCCATTCCCGCATGCATTTCACTTTCTGCTACTGCAATTATGGGCGATAACCCTCTTTTTAACCGTTCCTCGTTATCCCGAATTTCTATGTCTGATTGGTAGCCAAATCTAGGGACAATCCCGATACTCATAATATTCGTTCCATTTTTGACCACAGAACGTTCTCGTATGGAACGCGCAAATCTTACTCCTCTGGGTTGATACTTGATATTATAAGTCATATTGATGGTATCGCCAGGCAAAACCGCTTGGTCCAAGGCAAATTGATACACACGATGCAAGGGGTCATACTCTATCAGTTGAGCCTGGTCGATTTCCAGTTTTTCTACTTCCAACCAACGGGGAGCAGTGAACCATTGCCTAAGAATCGGCTCGTCTCCTCGATTGGTCAATTTAAATTCATGTTCTATTTTGAAGCTGCCTTGCTTTGGATAAATATCCACGATGGACTTCATGGCTGCCACTCGCAAGTCAGGCCATTCATCCATCGGTTTATACTTCAATTCATAGGCGGCCCTTCGATCCAAGGAGGCCTCCCGGCTTGTTCGGGAATTGAGCACGTTCATTTGATAATACAATACTCCACACAGGCCTATGAATAGGAGACTTAAGATCGCAGTGGTCCTCCAACTACTATGGTAAGATTGGCGAAAGCTGGTACGCACTTCTTTGATGAAAGAGTTTCGCTGCCCTCGTTTCCAGCCTTTCCAGGTGAAGTAGATCATTAATGACATCAAACTTGTCCAATAGAGGGCGAACCAGTTATAGGCGCCAATCTGCCGATCAATGCCGTTCATATTGTTGTACAAAACTTCTGGAAAAACCCCTAGCCGAGTCATTGGATGTACCAAACCAAAGCGAGCACTCAGGCCTGTTAGGAATACAATCGTAAGCGCAAGTGCAATAAACATCCCTACATATTTATTGGAAACTAAGCTTTGAATAAAAAGGATTAGAACAGAAAAAAATACCAAGGGTAAACCCAACAAATAGAATTGCATAAGGTATTGCGGCAAATCAACTGCATAAAAACCTTTGATGATCTGACATACCACAGCTACCAAAAAGGCGCTAAGCAGCATCAGCATGGGCAAAGTGATCAACACCAGCAATTTGGAGAGGTAGGAGGTCCAATTCCGCATGGGCGTACTATCTACCATATCCTTCCATCGGATCAATCGTTCTCTTGCCATGATCTCTCCTGCAAAGAATATGACTAGAATTCGGCTAAATAACTGAAAGGGCTCCTCGATCAGCCAAATCATTAGATCTGTAGTAGGGTAAAGGGTGCTCCCATATTCGCTACCACCGTAGATTCGGCTTACGATTTCAGACAAGATCACCCCTACCCAAAGGAGCATAGCGAGTCGAACTGGCCAGCTCCCCCACAATAATTTCCATTCCAGTCTAAGGCTACTTTTCAGCACTGGCCAAGCAGCTTGTTGGGTTAGGGAAAGGAGTGGCTGTCGATAAGGGGTTAGTTCTTGCGTCTGACTGACAGGCGTTGCTTCTTCCCTTGCTCTCCCTCCCCTTCTTTCTTTTCTAAACGAAAATAATCGATAGGTAAATAAGAGCACGCCAGCACCTAAAAAGGTCCAGATTAGGCGATTCACCAAAAACAAGCCTTGCATCCGGATCAAAGCTTCGTTCTTCTCCGTAACCTCCCAAAATTGAGTCTGCTCAAAAAAAGCAGAGAGACCAAAGGGGTCGATTAAGGCGGCTAATGCCATAGCCTCTGGAGTTGCTGGCGTCGAACCTGCGATCATGGGTGAGTTGAAATAGATGGCTCCAAACCAATAGAGACAGTACAGGAGAATTCCGCCCACATAGGTCAACAAGGTACTTCTTGTCAAACTAGCAATCAAAAAGAGGAGAGAAGAGGCCAAGAAGATATTGGGCAACCCCAAAACCAAATAGGGCCATATGTAATTGATGGCGCTGAGTGACCCAATCTGATCTTCACTGCCACTTCTAATCATTGCTCCCATCCAGAGTCCCACAATCGCAAATGCAAAAAGCACGAGACCGCTAAAGAACAAGCCAAAAAAGCGAGTCGTCAGGTAGGTCCGCTTTAGCACGGGTGTAGAAAAGATCAAGGGCGCCATACGATGCACTTGATCTCGCAATACTACCCTACTGGTTTGTATCATAATGAAGAAGATCGCTACTAAGGAGAATAGACCAACAATCTTATGTAAGTTGTATGTGGAGTTGTAGTAGAGATTGGGCTCGCCAAAAGCGTTTCCAGATAGTGCAAAACCAAAGACCAGAAAAGCGATGGCAAAGACTAGGAAAGAAATGTGTCGGCTATGAAAACGCCATTCGAAGAGAAGTAAATGGGAAAACATTTGTAAAGGAAAATGTTTGATGTTGAATTAAGAATGAATTTTTGAGAAGGTTGAATTTTCGATACGATCAGGCGTAGGTGGGAGTTTGTTGAAAGGTAGAGAAGTAGACATCTTCTAAACCCGGCTCAACCGATTCGAAGTCCTCTCCTGGCCATCGATCGGCTAGTACATGAATCCGTCGCCGCCCGGCGAATAATCGACTAGACAGTACGAATTGGTCGGGGAGCACCTCAAAATCCAGGTTTTTGTCCAGCACCTTCCGCCATACCTTGCCCTTGATTCGCCCAATTAGATCATCTGGCTGGCCTTGTTCCACTAAACTTCCCTTGTGAATAATGGCAACTTGTTGGCACAAATCCCTGACATCTTCCACGATGTGGGTGGATAAAATCACGATCTTTTCTTCCCCCAGTTCACTAAGCAAATCCAGGAATCGATTTCGCTCTTCGGGGTCAAGTCCTGCCGTAGGCTCGTCTACAATGACCAGTTGCGGATTGCCCAGCAATGCCTGGGCTACACCGAATCGCTGCCGCATCCCTCCTGAAAAGGTGCTAACTGATTTTTTGCGATACGCCCATAGATTAGTGTGTTGTAGTAGCTGCTCAATCTGATTGTTGCGTTCGGCACTTTGATGAATACCTTTCAGGATAGCAAGGTGGTCCATGAGTTGCCAAGTGGACATCCCCGGGTATACCCCAAAATCCTGTGGAAGGTAGCCCAATTGGTTACGGATGACTTGTGGCCGGGCAAGGATGTCCACGCCATTGAAATGGATCATGCCCTGATCGGCTTCTTGTAGACCCGCAATGGTACGCATGAGAGTTGACTTCCCCGCTCCATTAGGCCCCAAAAGGCCAAAGATCCCATTGTGGGCTTCAAAGCTTAGGTCATTGAGTGCCTTGACGCCTCGCCGATAGGTTTTTGATAGATTTTCTACTTGTAAGTGATTCGTATGTAGCATGTCTTCTGATTTCTTTTGCTACGAAATACGGATCGGATAACAAGGAAAGCAAAGAAAAGTGTCGTTCCGCAACAAATCGATGATCAAGCGTAAGGAACAAGCCGAAACATGAATGATGCACTATATCATCGAAATCGTGCGCTTGATCCTTAAAACTTGTTGAAAAGCTGCATTTTCTGCTTCTTTGTAGGGTATGAATGGGCATCTAAAATGGACTCGATTTGCTTGGTTGAACAATAACCTTTGGGTGTATTTCGCCCTTTTCTTGGTTTTGAGTGCAGAACGAGCCACTAATCTTACGCCACATAGTTGGCAGCACTATTTGTCTTGCCTGACCTTATTGGCAGGTCTGAATGCGCCCCTTTTGGCCTTTACTTATTGGAGGGAAAGGTTAAAGGTTCGCCTCTCTATTTGGTCTTTCTGGTTATTATGGGCGGGTGTTTTTCTTGCCATCCCAATCATTATTGCTTCTTTATCTCAATTTCGTTGGCAATTTCATGTTCCTCTCTTCGGCATGCGCGACTACTTTGTCATGTTAGCTATACTGTTACCCATTCTTGATCTTGGGTTATTGATCAATGCATTAGCGGCCCAAAAGGGAGCGATCATTAACTGGTTAGAGAAATGGGGAATCGATGGGACGATTCTAATTGGAATCACTTTCTTTTCACTTTTGTTTAGCATGATGATTGTTAGCAATCAGGAAATTTTTGATCGGCAAGAATTGATTATGCCCAGTGTAGATCTGGTTTTGGTATTTCGGCACTTTTTCCGTTTCCTAGCCTATGCTCTACAGTTTTCTCTGATCTATCTGTCGCTGTATTTTTTCTATTTATTAAATAGTCGATTCCTAATTCCTGAAATTCTCAAAAGAAGAGGAATCCTTCTTTATGCGATCGGGGTAGCAGGAGGGATTGCTTTATTTTTTCCTATCCTTTCACAAATATTGGTGAGTCTTCCGCTCGTTCGTGATGCCAAGAGTTTAATGCCAAGTCAAACCCTCGTCGTATTCACTGAGCTCAATGCCCTTCTCCCTGGCATTGTCTTAATCACCAGTTTACCCCTGATCGTGGCCTTTCAATGGTTTAAACAGAATAGCGAAATCACGAAACTGGAAAAACAGCACATTGAAAGTGAATTGCTCCTCTTGAAGCAGCAGATCAACCCACACTTTTTCTTCAACACTTTGCACAATCTGTACTCCTTAAGCTTGGCTAAGTCCGATCAAACCCCAGAAGTCATTGTACAATTATCTGAGCTCATGCGCTACGTTATCTATAAAGGGAAAGAGAAAGAGGTGCCCCTATCGGAGGAGATAAATTATATCGAAGACTATTTACATCTACAGCAAATTCGCTTGCATAAAGACTTTGAGTTACAATTCAACAAATCTGTTGAAGATCCATCTTTTTTATTGCCTCCTCTTTTATTGATCATATTGATTGAAAATGCCTTTAAGCATGGTATAGAACCGGCGCAAGGGAAATGTTTTCTCACCATCCATCTAAAGAGCAATTCAAACTCCCTTTCCTTCAAATGCAGTAATTCCTTTGAACCTAATCCAGAAAATGAACCAGGAATTGGTTTGAAGAACCTACAACGGAGATTGAGTCTTCTATTTCCCGATCAGCATCACTTTTCCGTTCAGGAAGAAGAGGGCGTGTTCACCGCAAATTTAGAAGTATGGAACCCGTAAAACTCAAGGCATTGATCGTGGATGATGAACCGCTAGCTCATGATGTTATCATCCGCTTCTCGAAGGATGTTCCCGGCCTCGAAATTGTTGGTCAATCTTTTCTGGCGCTAGACGCCCTGGAATTTCTCCGTCACCAGACCGTCGATCTCATTTTCTTGGATATTCAAATGCCAAAACTTAAAGGCTTGGAGTTTCTCCGGCTACTGGACAATAAGCCCATGGTCATCATTACCTCCGCCTATGAAAAGTATGCTTTAGAAAGCTTTGACCTGGAAGTGATTGATTACCTACTAAAGCCCTATCGATTTGATCGTTTTTTGAAAGCAGTACGACGAGCCTTCGGGCAAAAGCAATTAAAAGCAAGTCAGGCAGAGACAACGGCCATACCGGACACCTCCCAACAACAACTCTTTATCAAATCAGACAAACGCTTCATCCAAATCCAAATAGAGGATATCTACTATCTGGAAAGTCATGGCAACTACGTCAAAGTATGGCTAAAGGACGGCTTTCATTTAACCCCCAAAACGCTCCAAAGCTTCGAGGACATCTTACCTAACCCCAACTTCTTCCGTATTCACAAGTCTACCATTGTGAATAGACACTTCATCGATTACCTAGAAGGAAATCAGATTAAGATGCAAAATGGTACAATGCTAACTATTGGGAGAAATCATCGACAAAGAGTAAAGCAATTGATTACGGATAAGGAGAGTTAGAGGATGGAGAAAGAGGACAGTATGCAGAGCACAGAAGTAAGAGGGCTAAAATGGGAGGCCAAAATAAGAAGCGAGAAGCCAGATGATCTGACTTCTCGCTTCTAACATTCTGACAGCGCAGCGGTCTAATCAACCGCTAACTTATTATTCTTTCAAATCTAATTTGATCTGCAATTCTTCTAGCTGTGCTCCGTCGACTGATGCCGGTGCATCAATCATCATATCCCGCCCTTGGTTGTTCTTAGGGAAGGCAATGAAATCGCGAATACTTGCCTGCCCATTCATGACGGCACATAGTCGGTCAAATCCGAAGGCAATACCACCGTGTGGGGGCGCACCGTATTCGAAAGCTCCCATCAAGAAACCAAATTGCTCTTCCGCCTCTTCTGGTGTGAAGCCGAGTAACTTAAAGTTACGAGCTTGGAGTGCACGATCATGGATTCTAATAGAGCCTCCACCAATTTCAGAGCCATTGATCACCAAATCGTAAGCATCGGCACGAAGGCTCTTCATGGTTTCATGATCCCCGGTAAGCATGCGTTCCACATCTTCTTTCTTTGGAGAGGTGAACGGGTGGTGCATGGCGTGGAAGCGATTGCTGTCCTCATCCCATTCCAAGAGTGGAAAGTCCACAACCCATAAGGGCTTGAAGTCCCCCTCCTTCATCAATCCCAATCGACGTCCTAATTCCAGACGTAATTCATTCAATTGCTTGCGTGTCTTATCCGTTTCACCAGCCAGGATGAAGACCATATCTCCGGGCTTAGCTCCGAAGCGTTCGCCCCATGCCCTCAATTCATCTTCCGAGAAGAATTTACCAATCGAAGATTTGAGACTTCCATCTTCATTAAACTTGATATAGACCAAACCTTTGGCTCCTATCTGCGGACGCTTCACCCAATCTGTCAACCCATCAACCTGCTTTCGCGTCATGCCGGCTTGTCCTTCCGCACAGATACCCACCACCAACTCAGCCTTATCAAATACCACAAAGTCTTTGCCTTGCGCAACGTCATTCAACTCCACGAACTCCATCCCAAAACGCATATCTGGCTTATCAGATCCAAACCTTCGCATGGCCTCATCATAGTTCATGCGAGGAAAGTCCGGTAATTGTACTCCGATGGTCTCTTTGAATAGGTTCTTTGTCAATCCTTCAAAAGTCTGCAAGATCTGCTCCTGAGTTACGAAAGACATTTCACAGTCAATCTGCGTAAATTCTGGCTGACGGTCTGCTCGTAAGTCTTCATCTCTAAAGCATTTCACGATTTGGAAATACTTGTCAAAGCCAGACACCATCAGCAATTGCTTGAAGGTCTGAGGCGACTGTGGCAAAGCATAAAACTGCCCTCCATTCATTCGGCTCGGAACTACAAAGTCACGTGCACCTTCAGGCGTACTCTTGATTAAGAACGGCGTCTCAACCTCAATAAAACCCTGTCCTCCAAGATAACTTCTAGTGGCAAGCGCCAGTTTGCTACGGAAGATTATGTTTTCTTGTACAGGACCTCTTCTCAAATCAAGATATCGATATTTCATACGAAGATCATCTCCTCCATCCGTATCTTCTTCGATGGTGAAAGGAGGAACTTTAGACGCATTCAAAATGTCCAGTTCTTTTACCTCAATCTCAATATCACCAGTTGCACGATTGGGGTTTTTATTGGTTCGCTCCCTAACTAAGCCTTTTACTCTAACCACGAATTCACGACCCAATTTCCGCGCCTGTGTACATAAGGCATCATCATCCTCCATATCGAAAACCAACTGCGTAATACCATAGCGATCTCGAAGATCGATAAATGTCATTCCGCCAAAGTCACGACTGGCTTGGACCCAGCCACTAATCGTAATTTCTTGTCCTACGTGTTGCATCCGCAACTCTCCACAGGTGTGTGATCGATACATTTTATTCAATTTTATTCTACTCGTGTTGCACTTGGAAGCATGTATTGACTACTGCTTTTGCCAAGCCGAGCGCAAAAATAGGGATTCACCCTTGAAATACATATCACTTTTATAGATTAAAGCGTATCCATTCCTCTATATTATTTGCATGGCGTACCAAAACTTTTATACCTTGAGGCGCTTTAGTTGATGAATCCAAACCGTTGTTATTACGTTTACTTCCACATCACCGCAAGCGGAACACTTCATGAGTAAATTGGAAAAATTCGGAACTGCCCCAGTATTCTTCACAGCAATATCAACCATCCTTGGCGCTGTAATGTTCCTTCGCTTTGGTTTTGCTGTCGGTTCTGTGGGTTTAGCCGGTACCATAGCCATCATATTGATCGGCCATGCCGTGACGATCCCTACCGCCATGGCCATCGCTGAGATCGCCACTAATCAGAAGGTAGAAGGGGGTGGAGAGTACTATATCATTTCGCGGTCCTTCGGTTTGGTAATCGGCTCTTCCATCGGGATTGCGCTGTTCTTTTCGCAGGCCATTAGTGTCGCTTTCTATATCATAGCATTCGCAGAAGCCTTCGGTAGTGCTTTCGAATACATCCGTATGCACTATGATTTGCACCCGATTCTTGCCTGGTTAATTGATAAAAAACAGACGGTTAGTATTCCTGCGCTGTTCGTCTTGACCGTGATTGTACTAGCAAAAGGAGCAGATTTAGGGGTAAAAACCCTCTATGTGGTAGTAGCTACGCTATTCCTTTCTCTAGCCGCTTTCTTTATAGGACAAACGGACTATAGTAAAAGCAACCAGCTTGATCCATTTGCGACCGTCTATAACGTTGAAGTCTTTGAAGAAACAACCACTAATACGCTGACCGAAGATACGGGCATCGCTATAGATAATCAAAATAAGAGTGACTCTGACACTCCTCTACTTCCAATCGGTTTCTTTACTGTATTTGCCATTATTTTCCCGGCATTTACGGGTATGACTGCAGGGGTAGGCCTATCTGGTGACTTAAGAAACCCGAGTCGATCCATTCCGCTTGGGACCTTAGCTGGAACCTTATCTGGGATGGTGGTATATGTATTTATTGCTTACAAACTGGCTGTATCAGCCAGCCCAGCAGATCTCGCAGACACAGATTCCTTAGTAATGGCCAGTATCGCTTGGCAGGGATGGTGGCTGATTCCCGTCGGCTTAGCAGCAGCTACCATTTCGTCCGCCATCGGTTCTATCTTGGTGGCTCCCCGAACCTTGCAGGCCATCGCAAGAGATCGGTTATTGCCTTCGACACAGATCAATTTCTGGCTATCTAGAGGCCGCGGAAAGAAAGATGAACCGTACAACGCGACAATCGTAGTAATTGCCATAGCTTTCATATTTGTGTTGATGGGGGGGTTGGATTTTGTAGCAGAGATTATTTCGATCTTCTTTATGGTGACCTATGGATCTCTATGTTTGATTTCCTTTTTGCAGCACTTCGCGGCGGATCCTTCCTATCGCCCTACCTTCCGCTCACGCTGGTATATCTCGCTATTCGGAGCCGTGGCTTGTTTCGGGTTGATCTTTGTCATGAATCCAGGATATGCCGTCTTAGCCTTGCTCATGATGACCGGAATTTATGCCATGGTGAGCTACTATAACCCAGATAAGAAAAACATGGCCGTGATTTTCCAAGGCGTAATTTTCCAGTTCAGTCGGCAGCTGCAAGTTTTCCTGCAGAAGGCTGAAAAAGAACAGATCGCCAGTTGGAGACCCTCTGCTATCTGCATCTCGGAGTCTTCCTTTGATCGATTGGCAGCCTTTGATATTCTGCGGTGGATCTCTCAGAAATACGGATTCGGCACCTATATACATAAGATCACTGGATACTTATCGAAAAGTACGGACCAGGAGGCTAGGGCAGCCAAAGAACGGCTGATTCGCATGGCCGAAACGAGCAACAGCAATATTTACATAGATACTTTAATCAGTCCGTCCTACACCTCAGCCATTGCTCAGGTGATTCAACTGCCAGGTATATCTGGCACCGAAAACAACCTGTTACTGCTTGAGTTTTCCAAACAGCAACCCACCAACTTGAAAGATATTGTAGACAATTTCAAATTGGTGAAATCTGTCAATTTTGATGTAATTATTCTGGGTAGTTCTGAGCGAGGATATGGCTTAAAAAAGAGCATTCATATTTGGATCACCTCCAATGATTACGAAAATGCCAGTTTGATGATCCTTTTGGCTTATATCATATTGGGGCATAAAGAATGGAAAGGAGGGCAGATTAAAATCTTTGCAGTATATCCAGAGGAGAGTTGTGATGAGGAGCGTGAAAGACTGCATAGCTTAGTAGAAGCAGGTCAACTCCCAATTTCCATCAACAATATCGAGACCATTCCGAGAAAACAAGCCATCGATATTCACACCATTATCCGAGAAAAATCCAAGGATGCGGATCTTTCCATCATCGGTTTTAGAGATGAGTTGCTGAAGCATGAAGGCACAGCCCTTTTCGAAGGCTATGAGGGTATCGGCAACTGCCTATTTGTCAATGCTGCACGGCAGAAGAATATTAAATAAATAAGTAGAAAATAGAGCGTGAGAGGTAAGAAGAAAATAGGGTGTCCCTTATCATGACTGAGTTGAGTCTAGGGTCTATAGTCGATAGTTTAGGGACCAGGAGATAATGAAAGAAGGATATTAATCGGAAGAGATGACCAGACGAAGGATGGAATATTACAGCCCATCTTGATTTTCTATCCACATTCCCGCCTATGCGCGATGAAAAAGCTATTGAAGCTATTGACCATGGACCGAAAAACTATCGACTCCAATAGGCATGTCCTAGTCAAAATCTGACTTCTGACAGCATTGCGGTCTAACTTCTGTTTTCTGATATCTAATTAGCAAGGCACCGGAGGTAGGAATATCTTACACGTCAGAACGGTAAAATCATCAGGATAGGTTTCTTCTCCCTTAAACTGCTCAATCACTTCCAGCAATTTTTGGTTGAAAGAGGAGGCAGACAAGAGGTAATGCTGTTGCACAAAATCATAGATGAGTTCATCACTCAAGAATTCATCTTGATGATTCTTAATGTCACTCAACCCATCTGTAAAAGAAAGAATAACTGCTTCTTCCTCTACTTTCAAGCTACCCACTTTAAAGGAAGGCAACTCCAGAAATGAGCCTAGTATGGTACATCCCTCTTTCAACAGATGCAGTTCACCATTGGCTACTAAGACCGGTGGGTTATGCCCCGCATTTACATAGTTAAGTTGGCGGGTATTGATATCGTATTCCGCGATAAAGAAGGTAATGAAACGCTCTCCCTGCGTGATAAGATGTACGGAGGTATTGAGATCACGAATAAATTCATCCAGTTCCGTACGTTTATTGATTAGCGTATGGAAGTTGGCTTGAAAATTAGCCATCAACAAAGCAGCTGCTACCCCTTTCCCGGAAATATCTCCTACACAAAAAACGATTTTGCCATCTGCAAATTCGATAAAATCGAAGTAATCTCCACCGACCCCAAGATGCGGCTTATAGATGCTCGCCAGCTCATAGCAGTCTTTGCTCGGCAAGTTTTTCGGAATCAGCATTCGTTGCATCTCCCTAGCTAACTCCATCTCACGCTTGAGTCGTTCTTGCTCCAATTGCCGTTTAAACAAGCGCTTATTTTCGATGGCTACGGCAATCACATTGGTGATGGTAGTAATGAACTGTACTTTGCTGTACATGTCTTCTTCTTCCGAAAACCCTCCAATGAAAACATAGGAAATGGCCTCGTTCTTATGGCGTACGGGAATAACTACATCAAATTCTCGGATCAATTCATGATCCTCTTCTTCCACATTCTTTAAACGAGTATAGGTAGGTAGTTTTTCGGAAATATCGATCTGTAGGAGGCTGGCTTTTATTCCAATAGAGGAGGCACAGTACCACTCACCATCCCTAAGAACGTATAGGGCCATTTTTTTGACGCCGATCTCCCAACTCAAGAAAGACTTATACATATTGAAAAGTCCATCCACAGAGACATTGTCATTTATGGCTTGCGTGATATTTAGTAAGCTGTTGATTTGGAGCTGCTTTAAGTTCAGCTCCCTCTCCAGTTCTTCTCTATTCGCCAATACTTCTTAATTTGGGATAGGCTCGGCATCCAATTTTAATAAATATTTTTTTTCTTGCCACTCTGACAGTTTTCGGGTTTCTAAGTCCGCATTTGAGAGGAAGCTTATTGTCGGATAATCACCGTTATTCCTTTAAAATGCCAAACCAAAGAAATTGTCAAAGGAGGATCTACTTTTTGAAAGATAGCAATTTTCCATTGAAGTTATCCAAAAAGGATTTCATTACCATCATCCAAATTACATAGCATGAAGATACTCTTGTTGGAACCTTTTATGGGTGGTAGCCATCGTCAATGGGCCGAGGACTATCAGCAACAAAGTAAACATGCTATCACGATACTGGGACTGCAAGGACGGCATTGGAAATGGCGCATGTACGGTGGTGCGGTAAGCCTCGCCAGGCAATTTATGGCCAGTGACTTGATGCCCGACCTGATTCTGGCCACGGACATGTTAGATTTATCCACCTTCCTGGCCTTAACTCGCAAGCGCACCCATCAGATTCCAGTCGTCCTGTATTTTCATGAAAACCAGATTACCTATCCATGGTCACCAACGGATGCAGATGTATCCCTAGGACGTAATAATCAATATGGATTCATCAATTACACCAGTGCCTTGGCTGCTGATCGTATCTGCTTTAATTCTGGTTTTCACCGAGAAGCCCTCCTTTCAGCACTTCCCGGTTTTCTAAAGCAATTTCCAGATCATCGCGAGCCGCAAAATACTGAATTGTTGCGTGAAAAAAGTGAAATTCTGCCGCTCGGACTTAATTTAAATCAATTTAACTTAAGTCCTGAGGGGCCGAAACCCAAGGAGGCCGTGCTGCTTTGGAACCATCGTTGGGAATACGACAAAGACCCAGATCTTTTTTTTAAAGTTATGTTTCAATTGGCTGATGAAGGCCTGGCGTTCAAATTGGTGGTATTGGGAAGAGACTACCATAAGATGCCACCCGTTTTCGCCGAAGCAAAAGACAAGCTTCAAGATAAGATCTTACATTTTGGTTATGCAGAAAGCAAGCAGCATTATGGAAAGTGGTTAAAGATCGCAGACATTTTACCAGTAACCAATCGCCAAGATTTTTTTGGAGGGAGTATTGTAGAAGCTATCTACTGTGGTTGCTACCCCATCCTACCCGATCGATTGGCCTACCCAGAACATATCCCAGCTGCGCTAAGGAAGGAACACCTATACCAAAATACCGAAGAATTAGTCCAGAAACTACGCTCCGCCATACACCGCATCCAAGAAATCAGGATGGATAAATCTTATCCTAATTTTGTAGGTCATTATGATTGGAGTATTTTAGCTCCCCAATACGATGACTTTTTCGAGCGATACAACTTCAGAGATTTATGAAAAAGGTTACTTTCCAAGATACAACTATTGCTTACGAAACGGTAGGTAAGGGTCCTGCCGTAGTGCTTATTCACGGGTTTTGTGAAGATAGTCGTGTGTGGGAAGAATTTAGCCTGGATTTAGTGGAGGAGAAATATAAAGTCATCACCATTGATCTTCCTGGTTTTGGTAGTTCGGCGGTTTGGCCCAATGTTACGATCGCTGATATGGCAGATGCTGTTCATGCTGTGTTGCAGGATTTAAAGCAGGATAAAGTCATCATGATCGGTCACTCCATGGGTGGCTATGTAAGTTTGGCATTTGCCGAAAAGTATTCCGACATGTTGTTAGGGCTAGGCATGTTTCATTCGCAACCTTATGCAGATAGTGAGGCGAAGAAAGAGGGAAGAGAAAAGGGTATCGGCTTCATTAAACGACAAGGCTCGGCCCTATATGTAAAGCAATTGATTCCGGCGCTATTTGCTCCAGATTTTGTGAATAGCAACGCCTTCTTAATCGAAAAACTCACTTTCAGAGCTTCTAAATATGAGGCTGAAGGCATCATTGAGGGCTTACAAGCCATGAAAAACCGCCCTGATCGGTCCCAAGTTCTCGCTGATATTGCCTGCCCAGTTCTTTTTATTGTTGGGAAAAAAGACAACGCCATACCTGCTGAAAAAAGTTTAGAGCAAACACATCTTCCAAAGATTTCCACGATTCACATCCTTGAAAAAGTGGGACACATGGGCATGTTCGAAGCGACAAAGCACACTCAGTTGTATGTGCGCAAATTTATTTCCTTCTGCCTAGATCAGGCTAATTAATCCTACTCCCTACTAGATCATCCAAAGTCTCTTATCTATTCCCGCTTGAAAGCCTGAAGAGTAGCATTATTCCTAGCCACCAGTAACACCTTTTCTCCCCCCAGCACTACTGTTGTAGCGTCTCGCACCTCTCCTTTCACCATTATCCCGGATTCAAGATAATCCATACTTTCAAATTGCTGATTGCCTTGACCTAACAGTAATACCCCTCGGCTAGCTGCATGCCGCCCGACCTGAGGATTTGAAGCATAGAAGTTGCCCCCTAACCAAATATCCAATTGCCCATCCCCATCATAATCATCAACGGCAATGGCATAGACCGGAGCAAGCTGAGCTTCCAGCGGGAGCGGTTCTAGCGAAAACTTACCGCCATTATTCCAGAGAACAGAAGTTTCCAGGTTTGTTACAGTGTAAGGGATGGCTGCCTGTTGCTGAGCTGGGGTAAAAAGCGTTTCAAAAGTCTCCTTGGCATAACGCTGGTAAGTTAAAGGCTGATCAGCCAAAATGGGAAGCTGCTGTAGGAGATCATGCTTGGCTGCGAAAGGATAAGGGGTAGTATCCAACGGTGCGTACCAATTGACAATAGATTCGCTTCTGTTATTTTGATCAAAATCGCTAACGTACATACTGATCGGGCGTTCTACGCTCGCCTTGAATTTGGTATTTAGTCCCCAATTGCTCAAAACAAAATCAATATCGCCATCTCCATCTAAATCCGCAGGCTCTATACTACGCCACCAGCCATTGCTATACTCAATAGGAGCCGTAATGCGCATCTGTCCTTGGTCATTTCTAAAGACACTTACCGGCCCCCAGTCTCTAACAGCAATCAAATCGTCATCTCCGTCACCATCAATATCTGCCCAGCAGGCATCTGCGACCATCCCCATACCTGCTACGGCACTTGGAGCTATATCTCGCCAACGCCCATTGTCATTCAGTAAGAGATAACTCTGAGCAGGGAGTCCATAATTACCCGCTACCAGGCGACCACCCAGGAATACATCGGGATCTCCGTCTTGATCGATATCGGAGACTTCTAAGCTCGAGAAATGGCCGAAAAAAGGTGGCCTGCTCCTGTTATCGATGGCAAAATTTCCATTTCCATCATTTCGAAACAAGCGTAGCGCGACAGACTGCTTTTTTAGCTCGTGTTCATTTCCAGCTGCTCCAATCAATAGGTCTTGATCTCCATCTTGATCAAAATCCAGAAAAGCCCCGCAGCTACTTTCAAAAGTTCTTATGTCCCTCCTTTCGAAAGCTGGATTAGCTTTGAAGCTAAAGGTGCCTGCCGCTGTTTGTAAGTATAATTTATCGGCATCCCCCCTGGCCCCTAGCAACACAATATCTTCTAGGCCATCGCCATTGGCATCGCCTTTGATTAAACGCGGGCTTTCGGTAGACATTTTTCCCAACATCAGCGGATCGTGCTCAAAGTCATTGTATCGATTTTCTTCGTGTCGAATATTACCCTGGAATAGCTGGCGGCTCAATTCGGCATATAATGGGAGGGGAGAAGTAGAAATAGTTGCCAGCCCTGAGGCCTCAGTGTAGTCCAGGGTTAAGGTCTGATCTGCCGCAATATTTTCTAGGACTTGGCTTTTTCGATCTGGCCACACGACCTCTAGGCGCTGAACATTCTCTCGCTCTTCAAGACCAAAGAGCAATTCAGGTTCAACGCTGCTTTGAAACCCTCTGCCATTGAAATTTTGCCGCACCTGCATTCCATCGGTAGTCCGAATACTCACTCTTGCTCCTATACCAAATGGGTTAGAATCGTTTCCTTTGAATTTGACTTTCAGGTAATGGTGGCCAACTCTTTCGGCCTGATTCTGATAGATCGATGCTATGCTATTGAAATTATTAACGACTAAATCCATATCCCCATCATTATCAAGATCGGCATAGGCTGAGCCATTACTGAAGGAAGGCTGACCTAGGCCCAACTGCTCTGCTTGATCCTTAAATTGTAAATCTCCTTGATTGGAAAAGGCATAATTAGAGACAGGACGGCTGGGTAGTTGGCTAATGACAGGAAAAAGGCCAATCTCTTCCTTATTCTCTATTCTGCCGTAGATATTATTATTATCCATAAAGACTCTAAAATCGAGATCCATCAAGTCCCGCTGGATACCATTACTTACAAAAAGGTCCTTTTTCCCATCATTCTCAAAGTCAAACACCAATACCCCCCAACTCCAGTCCGTGGCTCCGATCCCTGCTAGCATTCCCACTTCCTGAAAGCTTCCTTGTCCGTCGTTCCGATGCAAGCAGTTTTGTCCTAATTGGTAGTAATCACTTCCTTTCTTTGGATAAAAAGGATCAAAGGCAGCCATGGCCTTCAGCCGGTAATTATCCGCCGCAAGTCGGTCTGTAGATATGATTTCCGGATAACCATCATTATTGAGATCAACAATATCACCACCCATGCTGGACACAGAACAATAGTCAGCTCGGTCCTTCAACTCTTCTTTGAAGGTTCCATCTCCCTGATTGATATACAGATAATCCCTTTCCAAATAATCATTACTCACGTAGATGTCTGGAAAGTAATCATTGTTGACATCCCCAATAGCCAGGCCCAATCCAAAGCTAAGTTCATTACTAAGAATTCCGGCTTCCTGCGTCGCATCGGTAAATGTTCCGCCATCATTGCGGTACAGCCTATCCCCTCCTAAGTCTATAGTTCCCTGTTTATTCTGATAGTCCGGCATCTTCCCTGGTATAGTAAAACTGTTATTTAGCACATAGCAATCCAAATCGCCATCCAAATCATAATCAAAAAATGAGGCTTGGGTGGAGAATCCGGGATCGTTCAAACCCAATTCGACAGCTTTTTCCGTAAAGGTGAGATCCCCGTTGTTCAGAAATAGTTCATTGTCCCTGTTCTTATCACCAGCATGGCTGAGGTAGATATCCAGCAATCCATCTTGATTCACGTCTGCCATGGTAGCTCCTGTACTCCAAGCCTTGCTGCCAGTCACTCCCGCCTGCTCCGTGATGTCTTCAAATACGAAGTTGCCCTTATTCAGGTAAAGGCGATTACCGATAAGGTTGGCGGTGAAGTATAGATCCGGCAAGTTATCGTTGTTGATGTCGCCGATAGCCACGCCTCCTCCATTGTAAAAATTTCTGTAGGTAAGAATATTCAAATCCTCTCCATCCTCCACTCGATTGATGAAGTCAACGCCCGTTTTTGTGGCTGCCAGTGATTCAAAGTACGTGTATTCCGCATTCTCCGATGAACGATCGCCGTTGTTTTCTCTCGAAGCTTCGTCCCCACAGGCACTAATTATCAATAGACTCAGGAGCAAACAATTTCTCAATTGGAACATCCATACAATTTTATCATCAATTACCCGACTACTCTAACAACAAGGAGTAGCCAATTACGGCGCCAAAGTTAAGCTAGAATTCTAAGTATAATCCAATAAGACTGACAAGTATTGTCTATAGATTTATCCATCTTCTGTAGTCAGACCTTTAGCCGTCGGCTTGTTCAACCAAAAGACTGCTTCATGAGCTCTATTTCTCCAGTAAGTACCGATTTAGGCGAGAACTTAGGTCCTCAAGGGTCATCTGGATAGCTCCATTTTCCGCTCTCTTTTGGGTATCCTGATCGGTAAGGTCTATGGTATTGTCTTTCGTGACTTGCTTTTCGTGTGTGACGATCTCTGAATAGGGAATGATGCCTGTTCTCACATCCATCAATAGGGCCTCAGCCGTAGCGTAAGCCTTGGCTTCATCCTTCTTAAAAACCTTGTAGCGATAATAAATGTCGCTATTGATGGAAAAAATGAGGAATAGATCTGCTTGAAGTCTGACTGCGGACTCCCGTAAAGTGAAGATGTTTGGATTGTTGCCAATCATGAGTTTTGGCATCAGTATCACCCTTTTCACCTTTCCGTTCGCTTCTAATTTGTTTTTGAAAATATCAATGAAGGACTGCTGTAGCTTCAAAAACTCCTCATTGCTCCAATAGGAGGAATAATAGCGGTTAACGGAGCTGGAGGAATAATTCAGAATGGCCAATCTTACAGTATCTGGCAATTGGATCTCGCTGGAAAGAATGCGAGCAATATCGTCTTCGGAAATCGAACGCCCTTCGAAGTTAAAAAGAGAGCGGGTTAAAGGCTCAGGGTTCGGTGGAGGGGTACTTAAGGTAGTGGTAGGGATTCGAGTTGATCCACAGCTACTCAATCCAATCAGAAGACTCAAGAAAAGAATGATCGGTGTAAGCGTTTTCATAGACTCTATTTTAAGTTATCGATTGATTTTGAGAATGGAACGGGTCCATAATATGTTTTAAGGCCAATCCCAAACTCCTAGATGTAGGATCTCATACCCTTGGTGTAAGCTCATCCCCCGGAAAAATACATTCGTCATTTGTACAACGATAAATGTCACTCCCCTCCTGCATGCTTGCCATTTTCTTCTTACCTTTGTAGTCTAAGCACGTAGACACCCAACCTTATTCTTGGTTCTTTGCAGAAAAGTACAGGCAGCGTTGACAAGTCGAGCTTCGTATTAGATTTCAGTCAAAGCTTGTATTGGCAAAGAAGATTTTTACACCCTCAGATACTAAAAACCCC
>CAJXPD010000123.1 GCA_913057785.1 uncultured Lewinella sp.
GTAAAGTTCAAAAATCTATAATCAAATGATATCGACCAACCCATATCCGAAGTTTCCTTTAGGTAAGTCCGTAGAAAACTTCGGATGTTTTGTCCTCACAAGCGCAAGAATCGGATTGAGTTAGCGCTTAGTTCTGTGGATTTTTGTTGAGTATCAACGATCACAACAAAACTCAAGCAGAATGAAAGTTAACTTTCAAGTAGAAGGTATTCCAGCCTATGAAGCCGAAGCCTTACTCCAAAATGCAGCATCAATCCTGGGGACAAAACGTGTTCAAGTGGACGCCCATCCAGGTTACCCCTGTCGCTTTAGCTTGGCGGATGCCGAAATAGGCGAGGAGGTACTGCTGTTAACCTACGAGCATCATGCCGTTACTTCACCCTACCGGTCTTCTGGCCCCATCTATATTCGCACCTCCACCCATCAAGCCCGCCTAGCTCCCAATGAGATTCCTCAGATGTTGCGGCATCGCCTATTATCCCTCCGCGTCTATGATGGAGAGGCTATGATGATTGCGGCTCATACCGTTCAAGGAACAGAATTGGAAGCCCTCATTCAAAGGATCTTCGAAGACCCGGTAGCCCAGTATATACAGGTGCATAACGCTGGCCCTGGCTGTTACAATTGCCAAATTAATCGACTTAATTGATCTATCGGGGAACTAATTTTGAATCCCGATAGTTATCTAGGCATCATGCATAAAATACACACATATCAGACCTATTGGCAATTGCTGCTCCAGCCAGCAAGGGAATAGGTATGTACTGATATAAGATATACCCGGCAGATGCCCCTTGCGATTTAATATGGCAAGGGGCATTTGTTTTTGGGGGTGATCCAGGGAGAGGACGGGCCTGTAAAGCCTCAGCCAGAAGTTTCGAGTACTTCCACCCCCACTATTTGATTGCTCGCTAAATGGTGTGAGCCAACATACCTGCTCAGAGATGGTCATTTGGGAAAAGACTATGAAGGTAACCTAGCTGCAACTATTTATGAGTCCTTAGCGCTGCTATGCACTCATCAATGAGCTTTGCTAGAACACATTCCTGATTTTTTCGCTACCAAAGCACCACCTCTGAACAGATACAGCCAGGAGTTTCGAGTACTATCTATGTAATCGGTTGGAGATGTAGGACGAGAAGTTTATCCCGATATCCATGGCAGTTTCTTGTTTATCGGGAAGTACTTCCACCCCCACCGTATGCTTGCAGCAAGCTCTTGCTTGCTCGCAAATTGGAGTGCGGGCTCCTGCTTGCAGTACCAAAACATAAAACGCGTCTTTGGTGTAATGGTAGCATCCCGGCTTCCAACCCCGGTGGTCTGAGTTCGAGCCTTAGAGGACGTGCAAATGGAAAGGCAGAGGTAGGTTTTTATTTTAGACCTACCCGCCTTTCAAAAAGCTGTGCTAACTTTGTCCGGCCTTATTGCTTCATCTCATTGCGACAAAAAATGAAAAAGTACAGCTTACTCCTCTTTATCCTTATTTTTCTTCAATGCACTACCACTGCTCCAGAAACGGGACAACTTCATGAGGAGCATGAAACGGCTATCGAGGCCTCTTATCGCACGCCTGAAATCGATACGACTCGCCTAAACGTAGCTTTCCTAATCATGGATGGCGTCTACAATACGGAGCTAACAGCTCCATACGATATTTTCCAGCACACCATCTTTCGAGACAGCATTCAGTCCATGAATACCTTCCTCGTGGCGAATACATTGAATCCGATTACCAGTTTTGAAGGTATCCGGATGCTTCCTGATTACGATTATACCAAAGATGACCTGCCTCGTATTGATGTCTTAGTGGTGCCAAGTGCCGAGCATCATTTAGATACTGACCTAGAAGATGAGGCCATGATCGCCTTTGTGCAAAAAGCGGATAAGGAGGCGCAATTCATTACTTCTCACTGTGATGGTGCTTTTGTTCTAGCGAAGGCGGGTCTACTCAATGATGTGGTTTCCACTACTTTCCCAAGTGATATAGATCGCATGCGCGAAATGTTTCCGGATTTGGATATCCGAAAAGACGTCCTCTTTGTACACGATGGGAAGTATATTACCTCGGCAGGAGGGGCGAAGTCCTTTGAAGCGGCTTTGTATCTAGCCGAGTTGCTTTATGGGGCACCGATAGCGCGCCGCCTAGCCAAAGGTTTAGTGATCGACTGGGATCTGACGGAGGTGCCTCATTTGGTGATTGAGGAGACGGTATCTATGGATTAGCCCAAGGGACTTAACCCCAATTAAAGTGGAATATGAAGAGTACCAAGTTGTTTTGGTTTTTCCTGCTGGTTGCTGTCTGGCACTGCAGTTCAGGCTCAGCACTACATACCTATGGTCAAGCTTTTCAGAAACACCGGGATTATAACAGCCTAAAGCGGGTAGTGGACGCAATGGAGCTAGGTACGGATACCATTCAGGTAAAGGCTATCTTGGGAGAGCCTATTGATATGGGATTTGATTATCGTTATTTAATCGATTCTGTAGGGCCGAATGGCTGCGTTATTGGAGCCGTATTCCATATCGATGAAGTAGGTAAGATCGATCAAAAATGGATCGATGAGATTTGTGAATGACGATCGTTACCTTCCGTTTCCTAATTAATCCTTGGGCCTTCTAATACTGTCCAGGATAAAGCCATAGGTTAGCAGAATACTGAGGTTGTTTTTCTTTAAACCGTTTAGGTTTGGAGCTAGAATATCGATATTAGAAAACTGTTGGAAATTCCCTTCGTCAGGAATATTACGTATCGTACCGTAATCCACTCCCAGTAAAATAGTGCTTCTATTGAAATTGATTTTGGAGCCTATGACATAATGGATATGATTTCCATCAAAAATGGTATTTCTTACAGTGCCCTCCGGTGTTGAAATATTTTCGTAGGCAAAATTATTGGTGCGAACTGCAGCGGAGAGGTGAAGATTGGAGTTTACGCTGTGCGAGTAACCCAGAGAGAAATTGAATATTTCTTTACTACCGTTTCTCCAGTCGGTAGTGGAGCCCAAGGTTTCGACAGTAGCCATTGTATATTCCCTGACCTTTGTATGGTAGCTGGTATTGAGCCATATTTTCTGGTTTGGATTGAGGGTTAAGCTATAGCCAAGGTTGAATTCCCAAGGGGTCGCTATGGTTGGGTCTATTTCATTGTCGATAACTTGATCAACTGCTATTTCACCACCTGCTGAGGCTGCTCTAACATTGAAGAAGTTCCCTCCCCGAATCAGCCGCAAGTAAGTAGGAGTGGTGACGGTAAAACCTATATCATGGACTTCTGTATCCAGCAGAAAACCAATTTTGGTAACGGCGCCTATGTTCCCGTAGGAGCCATCAAAGTTAAAGTCGAAAAACTGGGTTAACTGATTAGCTTGATTTACATCCAACTCTTCTGAGAAAACTCTATTCCGGTACGAAAAATCAAAGTTGCGGACAAATTGACTGACCCCAAAATAGAGCTTAGGCCCTAACTGAAAATTGGTGCCAAGGCCAAACCAATCATCCTCCCCACGATACTCATAATCAAAATACTGGGTGCTTTGCTGGGTGGCATTTAATGACTCCAGCTCAGCCGTAAACACGTCTGAGAAATCACTCTTGCTAATCTTTAGGAAGGCTATGTCAAGGTTTCTAATCTTAAACTTAAAGGAAATCAAATCGGGTTTTTGACTAAAATCCCGATCCAATGGACTGGCTTGATTGTTCCCCCAGAATTCCCGAAACCCAAAGGTTCGCACACGAGGTTGTATCACGGAGACACTGAACTGAGTAGGTACTTCATGTATCGAGGCGGGATTATAAAAAGTCATACTCACATCATCTGTTCCCGCTACTACGGCACCGCCCAACATCGCACCATCTATACCGAACTGTTCGGTATTGTATAGGAAGTTTTGAGACACAAGACTCGAATAAACTAGCAGTAGGATGATGGTTATTAGATTGCGAGAAAGTTGTAGAAATTCCAGATTCATAGCCTAATATTATGGGTGTACGCATACGACCAACCTCATTTCTGAGGAAATGCCTGAGCTTAAGTAGTGTGACAAGAGTATCTATTGTCACACTATTTCTACCCTAAAACAGTCGTGAATTTCCTAAGGTTGAGTCAAAGCCAGTTGCACTTGAAATATTGTAGCAAAAAAGAATCGAAAATATGCGGAGGCAAAGCCCATAGAACTGCGTTCCTATTTCATACTATGCTTAGCCCGTTCGCACCATCAGGTTGCCTTTAACTTAGTCATCATTTTAAACAACAGGGTAGGGAAGAAGCGTTTGAGATACACAGCCAGTTTTTCTTTGCCCTGAGCGATCAACACCTCTGGGGTCCCATTCCTAATACCGCTGATGATTCTGGCAGCACATTCTTCCACGGGAATGCCATTCTCAATCAGAGGATCCGTTACATTATGCTTTTTACCGTCTCCTTCCAGGGCATTGATGGAAATGTTCGTCTTGACCGAGCCTGGTGTGACTACCATTACTTTAATGTTATCCGCATGTACTTCGGAGCGCAGTGCGTCCATAAATCCAATTACGGCATGTTTAGCAGCGCAATAGGCAGTTCTCATCGGTGTGCCAAATTTGCCGGCTATACTACTGATCGTAATGATAAGTCCTGCCTTTCTTTCCATCATATGTGGCAAAGCGGATTTCGTCAGGCTAATCGCGGCGAAATAGTCTAGTTCCATGATTTTGCGATCCACCTCCATCAAGGTATCCTTGGCCAAAGACCGTTGAGAAATTCCGGCATTATTGACCAAGATATCGATTGTTTCCACTTTGGCTAGTACCTCTTCTACGGCATTGGGAATGGTATCGACCTTCAGTAGGTCCATCGGATAGACGATATGCCCTTCTCCTGCCAAGCTATCCTTGACAACGTTGAGCTTTTCGGTATTTCGGGCGGTCAAGATAATTTTTGCACCCCCCTTTGCCATCTGTATTGCTAGCTCTTTTCCGATGCCCTCTGATGCCCCTGTTATCCACACTGTCTTATTATTGAAATCTTTCATGTTTGTAGGAATCTAATGCTTGATGATAAAAGCGAGCTTGTTCTACTAGAGATCAGAGATCAGAGATCAGAAGTAAGTGGTCAGGCTCTTCGCTGCGAGAATCCCTGCAGCTACGCTTCATCGTGAATCACGGCATCTGCCTTCTTGCATCTGTCTTCTAGACATCTAGTATCATAAGGTAAGGTAATAATCTGAGACCTAAGCCTGGCATTAAGGCCGAACAAAATCTGCCACTACTGGATAATGATCGGATAATTGGCTGGTTTCTGGACCATTTAGAACCCTAGAGTATACACATGACTTTGCTAGTCGCGGGCTTGCCAGAATATAGTCGATCCGCTGTCGATTGCGTTTGATCTCCGATTCTGTCTGCCATATGTTAGCTAGGGCAGGGGCGGGATAGCTGAAGCGTTCAGCCGGCTCGAGAAACGGCATACTGACATCAAGTAGTCCAGCGGCGAAGAAGGTCGACATCGCAGTATAGTCCCAGTAGTCATGCCGCAGATTCTGGTACTTTTTGTTTTTAGCGTCTCCGGTTTTATAGCGTGCTAGCAGTGATTTCTTTGTTTGATTGATATCGTCGTCCATCGGAGAGAAGGCGTTGAAGTCACCAAGAACAAGGTACTTGTCGTTGGCTATAGCTTCGATTTGTTGCGTAATGATTTGAGCCTCCCTTTTCCTCGTTTTCCAGTCGGCGGGGCTGAGGTGCACCACAAAGACGTCAATTCCTGCTACGCGCGCGTGCAACATCCCATGCCACATTCCATCTCGCTGTTTTTTGACCAATTCTATTGGCCACTTAGAGGTAAGGCCAACTGGATAGCCCTCTTCTTTCAAGATAATGGCGTGATCGTGCCCCCAAGTCTTGGCATCTTTCGCTAGTTTCTCCTGAGTGTATCCACATAACTCTTGCAAGGCAAAAATATCTGGCTTTTGGAAGTTAGCCCAATCTAGAAACTGTTGATGTCTTGCCGTGTCTTTTCCCCAATCAAAGCCATTCCAAATGTTGTAAGTGATGACACGTAGGGTAGGGGTGTCTGCTTGGGTATGTGCTTGCGATAGAAAGCAGAGGCAGATGAAGGTGGTGAGAAATCTTTGCATAAGATGGAGATAGATTAAAGAGGTTGATTAAAGTTGGATGGGCAAAGATATCCGAAGTTTCGCTAAGTCATTGCTAGGAAAAGCTTCGGAATCTGTGCGGAGGAAGTTTTGCCAGGATGCCTATCTGAAGCTGGACTGAGCTTCATTAGCATTGCACTGTACTTTCACTCATTTTTTTCTATATAGTAGGTTGATTGGTCAATACCAAATGCTCTGAAGAGTTCTGCTCTAATGACTTCGTTAATTGGATTCCTTAGATCTAGTTTCATTTTGTAGATCTTTTGATTCCAATACGGCTCATTACTGTTCTGTCCGATGCAATCCAGTAGCGTTTGTTTGTCTACATCCAGATGCCAGCCTACACTGCTTTTTGAATACGGATTATTAATTCGGTGGCCGGGTGAACCTGATGGAACCAGTTCATTGAATCCCTCTAAATGTTTGTTGTAGTGCTCGACTGCTTTTTGTTTCTGGATTACGCCCCATTGCAATTGTACCTCTGCAGGGGCTCCTAACACTCTGCCGTAGGAAATTGGGAAGTCAATTTTATTTTTGGGAATTTCAAAGTTTCCTATGATTGGGTGTTCTCCGTAAAAGATGAGGTTATCGAAAATGTATTGACTCGGAGTCGTTTTGATGTCCTTAAGCCTGCCTACATCTGTTAGTAGGCCTTCAGTTTTGTCATGGAATAGCCTTATCAACAAGGCCCTTCCCATTATACTGTTCATGTCATGGTTTTTAGGAAGCTCTTTCCTGAGTTTGTGAATATTTTCTATGACTTGCCCATACCCATAGTTGTTTCTATCCATTTTAAATGCGAAGACATCTCCTGGCTTTGCTCTGACATTTTTCCGTTTTGAGATTTTGAATGACTCCAGTTCCTGTTGATCTTTTTCAGTGGTTTGTTTGATGTACTGTGCCAGCCATATTTTAAATGCTGCGATTGTAGGAATTTGTATGGATTCCATTCTCGTCGAATAGAAGGTAGTCTGAGTGGTGTAACTTGCAATGGAAACCTCATCTTCCTCGAAATGGAAAAAGACTCCGCTCGGGCTAATTCTTTCGAAGGTTGAGGGAGTTAGCTTTTTCTCTTTCCCTTTTCTCGTTTTAGGAAGTAAATATTTTCTCTCTCTGGTTAGATCATCATATTGATATTCTTGATAAGAATTCTCTGTAGATATGATATGTCTTTTTATGGTTTCATTTTCATAGACTAAAGTGCTATCGGGACGATATCGATCTCCTTTAAATTCAACGTATTCCCAATCAGGCTTGATGGGTTCAAGTCCTAGGTATTGTCTTTCTATGTTTGAAAGTAGGTACTTCATATTGTAGGAGAGCTGCAAATGTGAATAGGTGAAAGTTATGCTTGAAGATAATTCATTAAGTACGAATAGACACATCTAGTGTGTGGCAATATTTCAAAGCTTAATCTAAGCTCATACCTTGACAACTTCATTGCAATTATTGGTGTTCCGCTATCTAATGAGGGATAGAAAATGGGCATCTTTCAACGGACTCCTTGTCTATCAGATGTTGTTTCAATATGTTTTGGGAAAAACCTAAATTGCGGCCCCGTAAGGCGGTAATGGCATTGCTACTTGAATTGATAGAGAAGAAACTGAATACCCTTAGCTAATGAAATCTTTTAGTGAACTTCTACAGTCTAGTCAATTTGTTGAAGGACTTGGTCAAAGGTACGCGGTAGACGCTGGCTGGATGCAGGGGCGTGCCATTTATGGAGGCTTATCTACTGCGCTATGTTTGGATGGAGTCCTACAACAGTTGGAGGGACTGCCACCGCTTCGATCTGCGAATGTCAATTTTATTGGACCGGCTAGTGAGCAGGTTGAGGTGAAATGTTCTGTGCTGCGTCGAGGTAAGTCTGTCGCTTTTGTTCGGGCTCAATTGATGGGGGAACAAGGTCTGATTAACGATTCTGTATTTAGCTTCGGAGCTGCGCGAGAGTCGCGCTTGGATAAGATTTACCAGGCATCTAAGCCTTTGGCTAATCCTGCATTGGCGGCTGACTTCTTTTCCAAGAATGGATCTACTTCGGAGCGGCCTGTAGGTTTACCCGCATTTACGCTGCACTTTGATGTGCGATTGATCAACGGTAGCCGGCCCTTTTCAGGCACTGTGGAAACTTCCTTTGAACTTTGGGTCAAACATAAAGATGTCGCGGCTACTAGTATTTCGGCTTTAGTGGCTTTGGCTGATATGCCACCCCCCGCAGTGGCACCGCTTTTCAAAAAATTTGCACCCATCAGTTCCATGAGTTGGATGTTTAACCTCCTCAGCGATGACTTGAGCAATGATTCAGGATGGTGGAGGCTCGGCATGGAGGCAGAACATGCTAAACAAGGTTATTCTAGTCAAAACATGACGATATACAATGATCGGGGAGAATTGATCATGGTGGGGAGACAGAATGTGGCTATTTTCTACTAGAAGGAGCCTTACGCATTGGTCAGGCAAGCTATTCTGCGATAGCTCTTTCCCGCTCCGCCAAGGCCTCCGTGACATTTTTCATCCATTCCTCTTCTTCTCCAGGTCCAGGCATTACGTAGCCCCCTTCCATGGCCCATTTGGCATCAATTTCTAGGAGATTGATATGTATCTTATCAGTCGTAACTTGAAGGATTTCTGCACATTTGTTGGTGAGCGTTTCGCATAGCTTTTCAATCGCCTGATCTGCCCTTCCTGCTCGCACATTCGCATGGATATATAAACTCTTATTGCCTCTGATGGGAATCCCATCAGAAAAGACAACATGAACGAATTGTTCCGGTGCGATCATGATGCTACAGTGCGCATCCGTGAATAGATCGACTAGTTGCTGTTTATTGGTGGAAGATATCTTTTTGGTGGAGGTAAGGCTGTATAATGGCATGGTGGTTTGGTTTGGTCTTGAAGAAATCTAAGGAAGGCTTAATACTTGACACGTAAGCGAAGATACCCTTGTGTAAATTTCGACACGAGAGCAGTGGTCATCATTTTTAGCGTGATCCAGGGACGATAAAGAGGATGAATTCTCTTTCGTTGTGCCTCGAAGAATGCATTAACGAAGGAAGAATTAGCCACAGTGATTACGGAATCCAAAGGGGATATTTCAAAGTTATCTAGTAAGAACTTAGATATCAATCCCATGAGTTCTTCCCGTTTCGTTTGGGTAATATCGTTATCGACTTCTACCATGATAACCGAAGCATTAGAAGCCTTGCGCTCAGAATAAGCATACCCTTTCGGCATGACCATCCAGAGCATGTTAATTTTTTCCTCACTATAGTATCGCTGATAGATGTCCTTGATACCGGCCTCCAATCGCTGTATATCTTCCTTAGAGAACATATGCTTTTGAACTAGACATAGTGCTTTTTTCATTTTGTGTTATTTGCTGCGAGATGAGTGGCTTTGTGATGAACGCTGTTTTTTCTACAGGACGTTCCACTCCCTAAGATACGAATTAGGTATTAAGAGAGTAAATGCTTTCTTAATTTTCGCTTCAATCGGAACCGTTATTCTTTAGTCTTTGGTATTATTCCATGAATAGCTTCTTAAGCATCTCAAAAAGAACCTTTTGCTTCTTGTGGGCAATCAGGTAGTAATCCCTGAGGGGATAGTTATCAGATTGCCAGATTAGCTGTAGGGATTGATTGGCGATGAATTCTTGGGCATTCTCCAGCAGGCTAACACCTATTCCTTCCACTTTAGTCAATTCCTGGAGCATGAAGTATTCATTTGGAATTACATAATTGGTGAAGACCTTAGGTCTTTTTTTCTTGAGACAATGAAGCCAAAATAATTTGATGTAGGGATTGGTGGACATGTGCGAAAACCAGATCTGTTTTTCCAGCCATTGCTGTATTTTCCTTAGATCATTGTTGCTAATGAATTTATCCAGTGCTTCCGTGTCCAGATTTGGATGGCCGACGATGACTAGTGGAGAACTACAAATCTTATGCGATAAGGTATTAAAGGTTTGTATATCGTCTCGTAATACAGCCGCATCAATTTCTTGCTGATTGACGAGTTCAAATAACTTTTGATTGTCTGATTCAAAGTGAATGCTAAGGTGCTTAAAGGAGGTTAAACGCTTCTTGGAGAGAAAACTTTTGTAGAGGTGCTCACTAATGCCAATGGTATATAACCGCTCTTCCTTCTTCACGGATTTACTGTAGCTGGATTCGGCATTTTCGAGCATGTCTAATGCCTCGATGATGAGATTGTTGAGGAATATGGCGTTTTCGGTAGGCACTACTCCTTTGGACTTCCTAGTGAACAGTTTATGGCCAACGGCAGCCTCCAACATATTCATTTGGTTGCTCACCGTAGGTTGTGTCATGAATAATTCTTCGGCTGCCTTGGAATAATTCTGATGTTTGTATACTGCTTTAAAGGTTCTGTACCATTCTAAATTCACCATTGATATTAATTTTTTTATATCAAAAGTGAAAATAAACAATTTCATTTTATATCACAGCCCCTATACTTTTGCTTCATAATCATCAAAAACATTTCAACAATGAAAAGAATAGCATTAGTAACGGGAGCAAACAAAGGCTTGGGCCTGGAAACTGCTCGACAATTAGCCGAAGAAGGAGTTACTGTCTTAATGGCTTCCAGAAACAAAGAAAAAGGCGCAACAGCCGTTCAAAAATTGAAGGTTGACGGACTGGATGTGGAATTTGTGCAACTGGAGGTAACGAACGAAGGTGAGGTAGAGGCCTTGGTCCACCACATCGATACGACCTACGGTAAATTGGATATCCTGGTCAACAATGCGGGGATTATGCATCATGCAGAGGCTACGGGTGCCAACTCTACCGAAATGGTGAAAGCAGAAGTATTAAGAGAGACATTTGATGTGAATTTTTTCGGACTGGTGAGTCTAACTCAAAAGTTGTTGCCACTTCTCAAGAAAAGTGAATCGGGAAGGATCGTCAATGTTTCCAGCATATTGGGGTCCAACACGGTCCAAAGTGACGAAACCTCGCCTTGGAGCGGTATTAAGCCATTCGCCTACAATGCTTCCAAGTCTGCGCTGAATTCATTTACGGTACATTTAGCGGCAGCTCTGAAGGATACCAACATCAAAGTGAATTCGGCACACCCAGGCTGGGTGAAAACGGACCTGGGCGGCCAGAATGCACCCTTAGAAACACCTGAAGGAGCAATGACTTCCGTCAGTTTATCCTCTGCTGACTTCACGGGGAAATTTGTTCATAATGGTGAAGAAATAGCTTGGTAGGTAGCATGTTTCAGAAAGCGATCCGTTTCCATTTTACTACGTATAGCGCGAAGCTTAGCTGTTAGAAAATATAAGTAGTGTGACAAGAGCAGCAGCCGTCTCTTAGCTGGGTTTTTAGCCACGATATCTCATAAGCTGGATGGCCCGAGTAGTGTTGTCACGCTACTTGTATTTTTGGATTAACAAGAGTTTATACATAAATTAATAAGGGACTAAAATCTTCAATGTTTGTCATTGTGATATCTAGTCCTTTTTACTTTGATCTGTATAAACTCCCTCTTATGCGCGGCTTTCGACTAAGTTTCATCCTTCTTTTATGCTTGTCCTTTTCTGCCTTACCTGCACAAGTTGATCTGGTCGGGAAAGTTATCGAACCGAAAGACTCCATAGTTACGATTATTGTCCCACCCACTAGTCTTGGCGGGGAAACGAGAAAGCTTAGTAAGCGCCTGTCCGATGGGAATACCTTTCGTTTTTCTATCCAAACTAACACCGCAACTCCTGCTGTGATTGCGCACGCGGGCATCCGTATTCCTGTCTTTATGCTACCTGATCAGTCTTTTACGCTTGAGTTTACAGCCGGCAAAGGCAAGGCTACGGGAATCCGCTTTGGTGGCCCGAGTGGAGATGATAACACCTTACTCCACAGATACCTGCAGTTTCTTGAAACGGAGACACCACGGCTAGACTCGAGTCAGCTGGCTCGATCCACGGCTAAAGAATACCGGACACTGATGGATCGGAACCAGGCGGCTAGGGAAGGTTTTTTGACTACCTACATCCAGTCCGCTAAGGTCGAAATAGCTCCACAACTGCTGCAATGGCTGCGGAATGATATTGCCTATACTTACGGGACTCAATTACTGAGGTATCCTTCTGTCTTCGAAGATTTCCACCAGGGCGCGAAAACGAGAACTCCTCCCGCTAGCTATTATTCTTTCCTAAGTAGTATTCGGATCAACAATCCTGAGGCCATCTTACTAGATAGCTATCAACGGTTCTTAGAATCCTTCTTCATCTATAAGATGGAAAGACCAATGAGGTGGGAAATGCGGACTGGAGGCCGGGGCCAATATGCCCAGCTAAATCGTTATTTCTTGGGTCTACAACTTTTCTACATGCAGTATCTCGTATTCGAACGGACACTGGATTGGTTGATTGACGCCGATTACATGGCTGAAGAGTTTCAATCTTTTATGGCATCGAAAGCCCCGGACTTGCTGAAGCAGAAGTTAAGGAGACTTCGGGAAAATCCACCGAGGGTATATTCCATGAACTCTTTTTCTATTAAGGGTAGTCCGTTGCTGTCTGAAGTCTTCCAATTTCAGAATGGTGACCGGGCCAAGGCCGCTTTCTTCAAGGGGCGGCCATCTTTATTGTACTTCTATGATCGGCGTCTTGCTCGAGGGGATTTCATCATCCGTTACCTCAAAAGATTGCAGGGGAAAGTAGAAGGGCATCCCGATATGACTATCTGCTTAGTGGATGTAAATACGAACTTCAATGCCTGGCAAAAGGTATATGCTAGAAATGGGTATAAGAATGACCCCATCACACATTTGTCAATGAATTATTTTGATGAGCTTTTTGACCAAAGGTTGAATCAAGGCCGATATCCAAACCTGCTTGTTGCGGATGCTAATGGTATTATCATTGAAACTTTGGACTGGAAACCACCGGTAAAGCAGATGGTAGAGATCATTAAACGCATTCTGTAGTTCGCTCTCTGGTATCCGAAAGAAGGCTGCCTTTCATGGTCGAAAATAGTGTTGAGAAGGCTCATTCTGATATCTAGCAGGTATCTAGATGAAATAGATTTACGCATGTTGGATGAATTCAGAAGTGCAAATTTTGACCCAATTGGCAATAGAGGAGAGAATAATTCACTAATTTCAGATTCTTATTGACCAAATTTGCGAAAGATGAAAATCTCTGGATATCTCACCCTATTGCTGGCCCTATTTATCATTAGTTGTTCTCCCAAAGAGCAATCAGCTACATCTACCGAAACTGACGAAGCAGTGTTGGGAGAGCTTCAGCATGGCTTTACGCTGAATGAAGCTACCCAAGAAAAGTTTGAGGAGGGACTGTTGCTGCTGCACAACTTTGAATACGATGATGCCTTAACCGCATTTGAGGAAGCAACTGCTCTGGATAGCACTGAGGTGTTAACACATTGGGGGGAGGCGATGAGCCATTATAAAGCTTTATGGAGACTTCAAAATACGGAAAAAGGGAAGGCCATAGTGTCTCGCTTGGGTGACACGAAGGAAGAGCGATTAGCTTCAATAGAGGATCCCATGGAGAAAGCGATGTGGGAAGTCGTAGAAATCATGTACGGGGATGGTGAATTCGATGAAAGGAATAAAAAGATCATGGAACATTTGGCTGCTCTACATAAGCAATATCCCCAGCATCAAGAGATAGCCGCATTTTATGCACTATCATTAATATGGTCAACGGAAGAGTACGGAGATGGTAGTGATGATCTTAGATTGGCGGCCTCTATTGTTGATAACATTCTAGAGGTAAATCCACTACATCCTGGAGCACTGCATTATAAGATTCATGCATTAGATGGTCCAACTTCAGCTAAAGATGCACATGAGGCTGCTGATGCTTATGCTAAAGTGGCTGCTGACGCTGCTCATGCCTTACATATGCCATCTCATATATATTTGGCACTTGGAGAATGGGATGGTGTGGTTAACTCGAATCAGGTTTCCTATGATGCTAGTGTTACTCGCATGAAGAACCTGGAATTGACCGATGGTGCGCGTGGGTACCACTCCTTTGCTTGGCTGCACTATGGACTCCTTCAGCAGGGCCGCTATGCAGCAGCAGAACAAGTACTCAACGAAATGCTGACGCATGTACCTAACGACCCTACTAAAGGTGCACGAGGATATCTGCTAGGTATGCAGAGTCGACAACTAGCAGAGAGCGGAGGAGTATCAGCCGAAACCTCGCTGGATACAGATGTCAATGTGGATGATATTGGACTAATGGCAAAGTCAATGCGCAGCTTCCTGCGAGCACAGCTGGCTTATCGGAATGAGGACAGCAATATCTTGGATGAGGAAGTAAAGTGGTTGTCTAATCAAATCTTTCAGGCTTCACAGGAAGTAGAAGGAGATGGTATAGCGATGTGTGCAGCTGGAACTAGTAGATATGCACCATCAGAAAATGCCATCAACAGCGCAAAGGTAGTGATCGAGCAGATGAAAGGTCTTAAAGCACTGATTGCAGGAAATGATGAGCTTTTTGAAACACATATGAAAGAAGCGGTGGCCTTAGAGGATCAAACCAACTATCCAACGGGCCCACCAAGAATTACCAAGCCTTCTTTCGAGCAATATGGTGAGTGGCTGCTGGCGAAAGGCAACTATGAACTTGCCCTTGAACAATTTGAGAATGCGTTGGAAAGAATGCCAAGAAGATCTAAGTCCCTTACGGGAAAAATGACAGCCCTCAAGGCATTGGATCGAAATGACGAAGCTGAGACGGTTCAAAATGAGCTTAATTCGATCTTAGCACAAGCAGATAAGAAGGCACTGAGTGCTTCGTAGTATTATAATACAGTTCTATGATGTAAGCATCAGGTTTTGAGCAGGTCCAGACCCAAGGCTATTCAGCCGGCACCTGCTCAAAATCTTCATAGTAGAACTCCATTTGACTCACCTCAATCGGATTGGTATATCATCTTGATAGATTCTAGCTCCTGCTTGGATTTTCTACTTCTTTAGGTCTAAGCCCACCCTTACCCTATTAGCCTTGTTCTTAATTTATTTCTTTCAGCTAGATAAGGCCCGGAGCCGACAGCTCCTTCTCCTATCCATTCTTGCCTGTATACAGCAGGAAAAAAGCAATACTGGCACCCTATTTCAAATATTAGTATTTGCTCATTAGAGTCGATATAGCTCTGCAAATTGTGTTAGGGTGAACAAAATTTTCACCAAAATCTATCCTCTTCTTGTGATTTTAAAATTGACTTAAGCATTTGATGAATAAGCACTTAAATGTTTGAAAATCTTTTTTTGTCAGCGACTTTGTTGTGGTAAGGCCCTGAAAATGTCTTTGGCAGTGATAGGGTATTTGTGGCACTTTTGAATCAACAAATAAACAGGCAATGCTTCCTGATTAAACTGATTTATCCTCCGCGTTGAACACTGATTTACGGCCGAAATCCGCTGTTCATTTTGCAAGAAAGGGATCTAAACACAGAGAAGGGAGTTTGCTGAAAGGAGGAGGCCGCCGAAAATCCCATATAGAGTAGGCACATTCATAACAAACTCAGTACGAGGCTAAAATTAGATCATGAGAAACCCAATTCAATCTTTCCTTTTCGTAGCACTTATGCTATGCTCAAGTATTCAACTCTCTGCACAGTGCAGCAATATCAATGGCCCAAGCGCACAAGGCGCTCCCAACACTCAGGTATTTGGAAATGACTCTTTCGGACAAAGCATTCAAGGATCTTGTTTTTCTGGAAATCAGATCACCAAGTTTTCCTTCTGGTCCCAAGGGAATTCTCCTACAAAAATGAGTTTAAAGATTTATGAGGGAAGTTCTCAAACTGTCAGTGGAACTCCCATTCATACACAGAATGATATCAGTTTACCTCCTGCTAACTTCGGGGGAAAATTGACTATTGACCTAGCCAGTCCTGTTGCGGTTCAATCCAGTAAGACTTACACTTTTGTCTTGACCATCAATAGTTCAGGAGGTGGCAATCTGATTGCCCACGTTTCGGACAACAAGTATTCCGGAGGCTCCTTATACCTGAAAAAGGGTGGCTCTGGTGGATTCAATTCAGCTTATGACCTAAGGTTTGAGGTAGAATCGGAAAATGCACAGGAAGCAGGCTGTGGAGGTATTGAGCTTAGCATAGTAAGTAGTAGTGGAAATGAATTTCAAGTAAAGGTTGATGCTAGCAATTACAATCACCAGGTGACCAACCCTGCGGCTTATGCCTACCAAACTATTGCCTTGGAAAATGGAACTTGCACAAGTTGCCCCAATGTACCAAAAGGAGGGACCAAAACCTGGACTATTCAAGGACAAGCTTCTGGTACAAAACTTGTGTACACGAAATTTACTGGTCCTACCTGTAAGGGAACTACTTTTACTTTGAACTAAGGTCCGGACAAATTCTTTTAAAACGAGTTTATCTTTACACTGTTCCTAAAGAGTTGATTTGGTTTTAACCAACCCTCTTTAGGAATAGTTTTTCTCTTCCCTGGCGCCCGTTACCCAATAGACACTTGTGTTGTCAGAGCTATTCTGAGTTTTGTAGAAGTACACCACTTCCTTTCCCCTTCTAACTAAGTGTTCCTCACTCATGCCGAATGGCCTTGATCGGATTGGCTAAGGCTGTTTTTACCACCTGATAGCTCAAGGAAATTAGAGCGATGCCAACACTTATCAAAATGGCTAAGACGAAGATGGAGTAATTGACTTCGGTATGATAAGAGAACTGGTCGAGCCAACCGTCTAATACCCACCAGGCAAGTGGTAAGGCAAGCGCATTGGCGATGATGACCAATAGGATGAAATTCCGGCATAGTAAAACATAAATATTCATTACCGAAGCTCCAAGAACCTTGCGGATGCCGATCTCTTTTACTCGATAGGAAGAGATAATGGCAATCAGGCCATACAGCCCAAGTCCAGCGATAAAAATAGCTAGTCCTCCAAAGAAGGAAATGAGCCGTGAAAACTGGCGATCACTTTCATATTGTAGTTTGATAGAATCGTCCAGGAATGAAAACTGAAAAGGTAGATCCGGAGCTACTTGTAACCAGTCTTCTTGTAACTTTGTTAGGAGATCTTCGACGTCTTGGGCTGATCTAATGCGTAGAATTATGTTTTGCATATGAGTTCGGGGTACCGTGATGACCATGGGTTCAATGGCAGCGTGTAGGGAGTGCATATGAAAGTCTTTCACCACGCCAACTACTTGTCCATTGATGTTGGTGTTGACCTGCAATTCTTGCCCAATGGCCTCTTCCCATCCAAAGGCTCGTTTAGCGGATTCGTTGATAATGATTCCAGTGGAGGTATCCATGGGGTGTACCGTCAGAAAATCTCTCCCCTCCACTACTTCCAATCCGAGGGTACTGCAATAATCGAAATATCCTCCCATCCAGTGCATGGCTATGCCTTCTTCTGCTCCTGCAGGGGTAATCGGTACTGAGCCATAATCCCCGTTGATGATGTCCCCAGCAGATATGTTTACCACTTCCGGATGGCGACTGAATAATTGTTTGCTCAATTGGTACCGCTCCAAGAAGTTATCTGTTCTCATATGCAATGAGATTACCTGTTCCTGGTCAAAGCCTAGATCTTTGTTACGGATGAACTCCATTTGCTGGGATACCAGTAAACTGGCAACGATTAGTCCAATTGTGATTGTGAATTGCAGTACTACCAGGGTCTTACGGATATTCATCTCCACTGTGCTGGACTTGATCTTACCTTTCAGGACCTGCAGCGGTTTGAAACTTGATAGCAAAATGGAAGGGTAGAGGGCTGACAGAATGCCGAGGAGAAAAGTCCCCCCGATCAAGAGCGGAATCAGTATCAGGTAATCCTGGTAGCTGAAATCAATGTGCCAGTTTAAATAGCTAAATAATGGATCACGCAATAGCTCAAATAGGAACAAGGCGAGCAGTACACTGATGGTTGAGATAGCCAGGGCCTCGCTGATGAATTGAATGATCAAATTAACCTTTCGAGCCCCAAGGACCTTTCTCATGCCTACCTCTCCAGCTCTGCGGATAGAGCGAGCGGTACTAATGTTCATAAAATTGAATCCGGCCACCAACAGAATCAGGAAGGCAATTGAAAGCAGACCATAGGTATAGATTAGGCTCCCGTGTTTATGCTCTCCAGCATTCATCATATCCTGTGATTGGAAATACACATCAGATAGAGGTTGAAGATGATAGGAAGCTCTTACCGGACGATCTGCAAACATATACCGTTCTGCAAATTCAGCCAGCTTTTGATCAAAGGCCAGCGGATCTATCCCTTCTTTCAACAATACATAAGCATGAAAGGAAATCCAGCCCCAACTCTCCAATGTTACCGGATAGCCATAAGGTACGCGGAAAGTTTCGAAGGAAATGAGGAAATCAAAGTTTAGGTGTGTTTTTCGCGGACTGTCTTCCAATAATCCCGTTACCCTTAGAGAGACTTCTTCATTCATTAGGAGGCTTTGACCGATTGGATCCTCTTCCCCGAAATATTTCTGCGCCATCTCCGGGGTTAAGATGATGCTATTAGGTTCTGCCAAGGCCGAATTAGGATCACCTTTGGCCAAAGGGAAGGAAAACAGCTGGAAAAAGTCCTTATCAGCATAGATTACATCATTCTCATAGTATTGATTTTCCCCCGCCTTGAATACCACATTATCCGTGTAGCGTAAACGGACTGCTTTTTCCACTTCAGGATATTCCGCGGCTAAGGTTGGTGCGAAGGGCGGCCCTACCGTGGCTAGCAGGCGCCCCGTTTCACTATGAGGCCTTTCATCATTAATCAAGCGGTAAATCCTATCTCCCTGTTCAAAGGAGGTATCCACTTGTAATTCGCGATGTACATACAGTAATATGACCAATGCACTGACAAAGCCCAGGCTCAAGCCAATAATATTGATGCTGGCGCTGATTTTGTCCTTCCTCAAATTGCGGAAGCCAATTTTTAGATAGTTTTTTAACATGTCGAGTGAAATCCAGGTGAAATAATTGAATCGAAATTCCTTCAGTACAGAGGGACGGAAGAGTTTAAGTACTTCTTTCCGATATTTTTTTCGGGCATATTTTGTCCCGTGTTCTGCGGTGTTCTCTTCAAATGCCTCTTCCAGATCTCCTGCCAGTTCCTCATAGAAATCCGGATGACAAAACCATTTGAGGAATCGATGGAAGTAGTTAGGGGGGTGGTTAGGATTCCTCATGCCTAGACGATTTTAAGAGAAAAGTTAGGTATGGCCTTCCACATCAAATCCCTGCTGTCTTTGGCTGCTTTGAGTGTGACTTTCCCTTTGTTCGTGACGCTGTAGTAGCGCTTTCTCCGTCCTCCCCGGATGGCACTGGCCTCGCCCATTTCGGAGCTGATCAGACCTTTTTCTTGTAATCTTGTCAGAGCGGTGTGTAGAGCCCCCCTACTGCACTCTCGGTTTAGTCGGTGCTTTAATTCCTTTTGTATACTCACGCCATAGGCATTATCATCCAGCACTAAAATGGCCAGCATAACGATTTCTTGAAATTCTCCTAGGTAGGTCTCCTGCATGGGTGATTTATTTGTTTCTTATTCGAAGACCTTATAAAGGTAGAATTTTATTTTGATTAGCAAAAGGAACTTTCCTTTAGCACGTTGCACGCTTTATTCGGGAGATAGAGAGATTTGGAATCTTAGCCTAACTTTGTGGAATGCAACAAATTAAAGGATTGTACGAGACCCACTTGTATGTTCGTGATTTAGATCGTTCCATCGACTTCTATGCCAACACCCTGGAACTGGAACAGTGTTATTATGAAGAGGGGAGGAGGGCCGCTTTCTTCTGGATAGGACAACCGAAGCAATTCATGTTGGGGCTCTGGGAGAAGCCTGCTACAGAAGTACAGCGAAGGCATTTTGCGTTTGCGTGTGAGCCAGACTGGGTATTAGAGGAGTCCGTGAATTTTCTTAAGCAGAGGGGGTTAAGTTGTCATAACTTCCTGAACGACGGGACTGAACGTCCCATGGTCTTCGCCTGGATGCCTGCCATCTCTATTTACTTTGATGATCCCGATGGGCATTCCCTTGAGTTTATCGGTTTGTTGGAGGGGGAGACGAGGCCAGAAGCAGGCGTGATTTCATATGAGCAGTGGCTTGCTTTAGAAGGCAAAGGCCACTAGATTGCAACTCTCGAATACACGCTTGGCATTTAGGATGAAGAATGATACTCAACTGGAGCGGTATAAACTGCTCATGGATTATATTGATACCTACTATAAGGAGGACATCAACATTGCGAAGATTGAGCAAGTTTGTTTCTATTCCTATAGGAATATGAATCGCATTTTCATGGCCTTGCATCAAGAAACGATTGGCCAGTACATTAAGCGGGTACGCTTGGTCAAGACAGCCGAGTATTTGAAATATTCGGATCAATCCATTTTTGATATAGCACTTGAGGTTGGATTTAGCGATGTCCATGCTTTCAGTAAGGCTTTTAAAGCTAGGTTCAAGGTACCGCCAGCGAGCTATCGAAAACAGGTTAATCCTTCTTTTCAAACCGATCTACTCCTGACTCTCTCGCCTGAGGTGTCTTGTAAGCCGGTGGACTTTAGTATAGAATACTTAGAGGAATTTGATATGCTATATCTCGAGTATCAAGGGGCCTATGATAATCTGAAGGATATAGAGGAAAAATGGGAAAGCTTGTGGCTATATGTCGAGCAGCAGGAGTTGGTACAGGAAGATAGTGTCTTTGTCGCGGAGATATTGGATGATAACGATATCTGTGATGATGTCTTCTGTCGCTATCATGCTGGGCTAATCTTGGATAAGCCCTTGAAAAGGGATCCAGACGGCTTGTTTCGATTGAAGACACATAAGCGGCAGAAATATGCAAAATTCTTACATCAAGGTCCAGACGAAAAGGCTGTGGAAACCTACAATAGTATCTATGCCCAATGGTTGACTCAGGCTAAATACGAACTGGCCGATCTACCCACCTTGGAGTTCTTGATCAATCATCACCTCGATCCTCCCAAGGATCAATTGCTCACCGAAATCTATATTCCAATAGAATAAGACATATCAAGCAGAAGCGAATTTATAGGGGAACCTTCCAATAACTTGTGTGTGATAATGTCCAAAACGGACAAAAGACTAGATGCCATCTCCCCATACTTTTGTATGGTAACTTCTAAATGAAAACTAACAATGGAAAATCTAGTCTGGCAAAAGGAATGGTATTTGGGTTTCTTAGGTTTTATCGGCTTTTATAAATTGGACGAAATCATAGCCTTCTTCCAAGGGGAAGCCTCTTGGTGGGGCTTAGCTAATTTGTTGTGGTTTCTCTGGTTTCTGTATTTTCTGCCTGAAGACAAGCAATAGCACAGGTCTTCCTTTCGCTGAATTCCTTTCTTAATGATCTAAACTAAATTATGAGTTTCAATGAGCTTTTGGCCCTATTGGAAGGGGCCGCGGTTATGCGATATGTAGCCTATTTCTTTGTGTTCAATCTCTCCTTAATTGGTATAGAGCTGCTGTTGGATATATTCACAGCCAAGGAGAGGAGATGGCATGATACGGGGGCGAATGTGGTTATTTTTATTATCAATCAACTGCTGGATAAAACGCTTTACGGTGCGGTGGGATTAATTGGTCTGACTTTGTTTCAAAGCCTCTCACCCTTCTCTATACCTATCAATATAGGTACTTGGATATTAGCCTTCTTCGGGGCAGATTTCACCTATTATTGGATGCATCGATTGGAACATGAACATCGCATCCTTTGGGCTAGCCATAGTGTACATCATTCTTCAGAGGACTATAATTTGACGATATCGATGCGCTTGAGTATTGTGGAGAGTCTATTTGAGTGGATGTTTCTGCTTCCTATGATTTTCATTGGGTTTGCTCCCTTTCAAATCCTAGTAGCCTTGATCTTCGTAGTACAGTTCCAGACCTGGATACACACCGAGCGAATTGTGAAGTTAGGATGGTTAGATGAAGTGTTTAATACCCCTTCCGTACACCGGGTCCATCATGGATCCAATGATAAGTACTTGGATAAAAACTACGGGGGGGTATTGATCATTTGGGATAAGTTGTTCGGAACTTTTCAGCGAGAGGAAGAAAAGGTGGTTTATGGTCTAACCAAGAATATTAAGACCAACAACCCTCTCAAGATCAATTTTATTGAGTACATGAATATTTGGAGAGACGTCAAGAAATGTAGAAACTGGAAGGATAAACTTCGCTTGATTTTTGGAGCTTTGCATTGGCGACCCTCCTACTTTGAGAAAAAAGAGAAATGATCAATGCACGTAGTGTAAGGTTGTAAATGAGCTAATTCGTTTGGTCTTGAACCCCCTCTATGGTAGGAGAAAAGGCCAAATGGATGGCCTCTTGGGATGATTGTGAGGTATAAGCCTTGTTATTTGTCAGAAGCTTTACCAAATGAACATTGTTGACATTACGGAGAGCCTTAGACCTTCCTTATCTTAAGTTCCTAGAATGCTACTATAGCTAAGGACTACGAGATAAATGGATTACACCGGACCCACACTAGACACTTGGACCTCTATCTTTTTGTTGGTAGCAGGTCAAGGATTCTTTCTTTCTATTCTACTTTTCAGCACGATTAAGCGTCAGGAAAGAGCTAATCTTTGGTTGGGTCTACTCATCTTTTCTTTCGCACTCACCTTAGTGGATTATGTAGGTTTTTGGACCAACTATAATCATTTGTATCCATTCTTTGCGGGAATTTATGAACCCCTAACCTTCTTGATTGGGCCTTTACTGTATATCTATCTGAAGGAACTGGGCACTTCCCGCTATGAGTTGAAAAAAACTTTACCCCACTTCATCCCTTTCTTTTTGATTTTTGCCTATCGACTTCCTTTCTTGATCATGCCGGCAGCGGAGAAAGTGAAAGTCTTGCAAGGAAGAATAGCGGAGGTATCACCTGACGTTTTGTGGCTACCCTATAATTTTTCCCTTTTCGTAGGCTTATGTGTTTTGCATCTGGCGGTGTACAGCTTCATGATCTACTCCTTATGGATTCGAGATGATTTGCAGGGGCAATCGGACAATCAGCGAGCCATCATTCGGAATAAGTGGCAAAAGTTACTTTGGCAATTATATACGGCTTTTACAGCCAGTTACTTTATATACTTTGTTGTGGTACATACGCGACTATTCAATCGCGTACATGATTACTTCATTGCCTTATGCATGTCGCTATTCATTTACACCGTGGGGTATTTAGGTTATCGTAAACCGGCAATTTTTCGAGGGCGGGTTCTAGAGCGAGTATTCCTCCCTAATAAATATCAGCACTCCTCTCTAACGGCTTCAGCAGCGGCTTCCATTTTGAAGAAGTTGTTACAACATATGAAAGCGGCTCAACCTTATCTGGAGAATGAGTTTAGGTTGAATGAATTGGCGGAACAATTGGGCGTAAGTACACATCATTTGTCCCAAGTAATTAATGAAAAACTAAATAAGAATTTTTCAGATTTCGTGAACACCTATAGAGTGGAAGAAGCTAAGCGACTCTTGACGGATCCGAAATCTAACGGGAGATATATCATAGACATCGCCTATGCTTCAGGTTTTAACAATAAAACCACTTTCAATAAGGCATTTAAGGAGCAGACGGGCATGTCCCCTTCAGAGTATAGAAAACAACAATCCGGGAATACCTCTCGAGCTATTGCTGGATAATGATGTTTTTTGGAAGGAAAAAGGTCAATTTTTATAGGAATGGACGTCTGTCTGATGAAATACATTGACCTTTAATACTTTGTAACCTAAGTTATCTAGAATTACAGAAATGCAGGGCCTACTTACAAGGTGCCGGCAAGATCCATAGAACTTTAGGTTACAAAGTATTTAATCTTCCAGCAGAAGTTTCTGCTACTTTCTGGTGATTTCCAAAATAGTTACAAATCTGCCGTAAAGGCATATCAACTGTAGACTGGCAGTTGTGACTCATTGTATAGGCCTCTGCCCAACAATGAAAGCTTGTGATACTCTATAGTGTCAACCATGAGGTCACATGTACATCATCACTAGTAGGAATTTAAGAATTAGGAAATCACCATTTGAGGGTAGCGAACCACTAGGTTGCTGCCCTTTTTTGTGTTCCTAATGTAAAGGCGAATGGGATCAACCCAGCAGGGCAATAAGTACGCCGGCTGCCACGGCGGAACCAATCACACCAGAGATATTACTTGACATCGCATATTGGAGCAGGTGATTGCGAGGGTCGTGCTGCAGAGCAATATCATTGGCTACTCGGGAAGCCATCGGGACGGCGCTGAGTCCGGTCGCCCCGATCAAGGGATTGATCTTTTTCTGTGCAAAGACATTGTACACCTTGACCGCCAAGATCCCGCCTAGTATAGAAATGGCAAAAGCGAGAAACCCGCCTGCAATGATCAAGAGGGTCTCCATCTTCAAGAAGGTACTTATCGTCATAGTAGACCCGATGATCAGCCCCAAGAAAATGGTGGCTGTATTCATGATGGTTTCTGAAGCAGCCTGAAACAACCGCTTCGTATCGGAGCCGATTTCCTTAATTAGATTCCCAAATAGTAACAATCCTACCAGCGGGGTAGCGGTAGGTACTAAAATGGCAATGATAGCAGCTAGGGTGATTGGGAAAAGGATCTTTACTCTTCTAAGGTTCTTGATCTCTAGTCGATCCGGATATTGCTTATCCTGCTCTTTCATATTGATCTTCAATTCCTTTTTTGACACCGTAAGATTTACGACCAAAGGAATGATGACCGGAACCAAGGCCATGTAGGAATAGGCAGCAATGGCGATCGGACCCAATAAATGAGGAGCCAAAACAATGCTGGTATAGATCGCCGTAGGGCCGTCTGCTCCTCCAATGATTCCCAGTGCTCCCGCTTCCTGTGGCGAAAAGCCCAATGCAATTGCTCCGATCAATACCGTGAAGATACCAAGCTGTGCAGCTGCGCCGAAAAAAGCCAGGCGCAGATTGCGTAGCATGGGACCAAAGTCGGTCATAGCCCCAACGCCTAGGAAAATCAAGGGCGGAAGCAAACCACTTTTGATCAAGGCATAATACAGCATATTCATAATGCCAAAGTTGGCAGCGATTTCCGGGAGTGTTTGGTGGGCAATGTCTGGGTTTTCGGCGGCGGCCACCACAGCCATATTGCCACCTGGGATATTGGCTAATAGCACACCGAAGCCGATTGGAATCAGCAAAAGTGGCTCATACTTTTTGAATATACCAAGGTATAGCAAAAGCACAGACAGGGCCAACATGATTAAAATGCCCGGCTGCTCCGCTATGGCCCCGAGGGCCGTCATATCTAGTAACTTACTTAGCGAATCCATGGGCCTAGCTTAGGTAGATGATAACTCCGTCTTCTTCAATCTCTTCGCCATGCTTAGCGACGATCTCCGCCACTTTACCGGCCTTATCAGATGTGATGGCGTTAATTACTTTCATGGACTCTATATAACCAATGGTATCGCCCTCTTTGATCTGATCTCCCAACTTTACTCCTACCTCTCCAGTATCCTTAGTGAGTAAGAAGGTGCCTTCTAGTGGGGCGGTAATTGGCGTTAGAGATGTTGGCTGTTGTTCCCTTTCTTCTGCTGGAGCAGCGGCACTTTCTCCCTCGTCGGAAGTAGCCGTATCTCCATAATCAATAGCTACCTTATAAGCCACTCCATCTACCGTAATGGTTAAGTTCTTCGGACCGGAAGCCGGCACAGGGGGAGCAGCAGTAGCGGTTGAGCTAGTTCCTGAATCTGCTTCAGCAGCTCGGCGCTTGGCCAAATCTTTATTGAAGGCATCTTTAGCTTTCCCTGATTTGTAGTCTTCATATTGGCGAGGATGCATGGCGTACTCCATGAGCTCTTCCTCATCTAAGCCAAACTCCCAGCCTTTTTCTTGCATTTTCTGTCGGAAAGCGTCAAGCTCATTGGGATATAGGTCCTGTGGATTGCCTTCGTAAAAGGTCCGGTCCTCGGCTTTGGCCAAAGCTAAGATTTCCTCTCCGAGCTCACCCGGCAATTTACCGGCCTTACCCAGAATCATATTCCAAGTATTCTCATCGATCATCGACCAGCGTTCCTGCCCTTTAATCAGCTGGATAGCATTCATTAGGGAGACATTCTTGACATACTGAGAATAGGGGGTTACTAAAGGCGGGTACCCCAAGCGAGGCCAAGCATGTTTCACTTCATCAAATAGCTTAAGCAGGAGGTCTTGCTGACTCATTTCTGGTTGATTCCGCTTCTTCAACCACCGATTAAGGCTAGCCACGTTCTTCTCCAAGTCAGCCATCAGACTACCCATCATTCCACCCGGAAGTCCCGGACCGATCAATAGGCTATTCATAAATCGGTTTTGCTTATTGATGTAATACCCTAGAAAATCGTCAATAAAGGATTGGCTCAGTGCTCGTGCAGCCATATACGCCTCTGTATTGATATCGGGTACGCTAAACCCTGCATCTTTGAGCATTTCGTGTACACTAAGGAGGTCAGCGTGTCCTGTTCCCCAACTGAGTGGCTCCATCCCGACATCCACGTAGTCGGCACCTCCTCGCGCGGCTTCCAAGGACGAAGCTATGGAAAAGCCCGGTGTGGAATGCCCGTGATATTGCACAATGATATTCGGGTGACGGTCCTTGATGCCCTTGACCATGCGGCCAATGGACGCTGGCCGGCCAATGCCGGCCATGTCCTTGATACATATCTCTTCGGCACCTAGGTCGATGTAGGCATCTGCCAGCTTGATATAGTATTCCACCGTATGCACGGGGGAGTGAGTGATGGACAGCGCTCCTTGCGCAATCATACCAGCTTCTCTGGCGTATTGAAAGGATAATGCTAAGTTTTGTGGATTGTTAAGTCCATCAAAAGATCTAGCAATATTGGTTCCTTGCTGCTGTTTGACCTTAAACATCAATTGACGGATATCCGCCGCTACTGGACTCATACGAATCCCGTTTAGTCCTCGCTCCAGCATTTGGGTTTGTATACCAACCTTATTGAAAGGGGTGGTCCAACCGCGAACGGCTTTATTGGGGTTTTCTCCGTATAGCAGGGAAATCTGTTCAAAGCCACCTCCATTGGTCTCGACTCTACTAAAGCATCCCATCTCAATGATAGGCTCGGCAACTTGTAATAATTGATCGAGGCGTGGCATGTATTTTCCGGAGGATTGCCACATGTCGCGATATACTAGGCAGAGCTTAATTTCTTTATTCATGGTTGGTTTGTTCTGTCTGATGATATTAAGAGATCTGGCGTTCGATAGATACAATACGCCCTTGGCCTTGGGTAGCTACTTCTACGCTGGCGGTCAGTACAGCAATTACTTCTTTAGGAATTGTTTCAGCAGAGGAACTAAGGATTTTCTGCTCACTGGATCTGGAACGAAGGCTGGATGCTGACCATCTATTGACGGCAAGAATAAGCAGGCGGGCAGAGAGAACAACTAAGCTCAGAATTAGGAAAACGGTGAACATCCCTAGCAATAGGAGCTCTAGCGCCAACTGCATATCAGTGGTCATAGGTCATTGGTTTGGTTAGAGCCTGGCCGGGTTTGCGAGATCATGTTTGCAGCCAAAAGTGGGTTTGTCTAGGATCAGGCAGTCGACACTCGGCTAGAAAAAGTAGTACAATTTTACTACCAGAGAAATTTTCTCTTTTCCCAAAGGGAAACGCAAATCTAATAAAACGTGGGCATTTCACGGTTCATCGGAATTTAATTTTATCAAATAATCGACTCCCAAGCAAATTAGGCAGGAAGTTCTACAGATTCTTTGAAATTGAATGGCGACCGACAGGAAAGCAATAAGTGTTCACCGAAAAAGTCAAAAAGTTATGATCCTGTTAAAAATATACATTTTCGGTTAAATCAGATTTCCTTCAAATTTTAATCAAATTCTAGACAAGATCAAGAAATACTTTTGTTGTTGTAAAAAAGAAGTGACCCGATTGTACTGTTAAAGGACGCTTTCCGAACCCTGATACAAAAGGTCTTAAAGATCTAACATGAAAAAAATTAGCAATCTATTTAGTTTCTTCCTGGTATCTGTCTTCGCACCTACTTTGCTTTTAGGGCAAATAGGTGGAGGACCAAGCACGGAAGTTGACCCTGATGACCAACGTCATAAGATCGTTGGTAGAGTGATGAGTGCAGATGCTGGAGAAGCGCTGGATTTTGCAACGGTGTCTCTCTTCGCCAAGAAGGATAGCGCCCTGATTACAGGGGGAGTGACAAATGAAAAAGGAGAATTCTCTCTTGATGCACTACCTGGACTGTATTTCGCTAAAGTGGAATTCATTTCATTCAAAGCCACGGTGATCGATAACATTGACTTGCAGGAAGGTCAACGTAAATTAGATCTGGGCGTGATTGAATTGAAATCTGATGCTACCACCTTGGCTGAGGTTGAAGTGCGAGCCGAAAAGAGTACGATGCAAATGTCTTTGGACAAAAGAGTATTCAATGTCGGAAAGGATTTGGCGAACCGTGGCAACTCAGTGACAGAACTTTTAGATAATGTTCCTTCTGTCAGCGTAGACATTGAAGGCAATGTGAGCCTGCGGGGTAGAGACAATGTAAGAATTCTGATCAACGGAAAACCTTCAGTGTTAGCTAGCG
>CAJXPD010000124.1 GCA_913057785.1 uncultured Lewinella sp.
CTACCGATGCCTACGATGTAAGTATGGAAGCGCTACTTAAGTTTCACAAACGCTTGAAAGCAGGTAAGATTCGCTACGGTAATTTGCGATACCTCTTTACACAAATGGCGAGTCAGATCTACATGAAATGGAAGCGCGGCCCTCAAATACAAACCGTTCCCGATAACTTTGACTTAATTGATGAAAACAGTGATGTCTCTAAGCAAGAAAACATGATAATATTTGGAAAGGCCTGGCAAAAATTATGTCAGGATTGTAAAGGTTTATTGCAGGCGTTCTATTATGAGAAAACCCCTTTGGTAGATATCGCTAAAAAAACCGGAAAAACTGACGTGGCACTTCGGAAGCAAAAACAGCGCTGCCTACAGAAGCTCCGCAAACATTTTCAACAAATAGCTAACTAGACCCGACGAGCCATGAAATTATTCAAAAAATATCAGAGTGATCAAGAACTCGATCCGAAAGAACTGGAACAAATCAGTAGCCAGTTGATTAATGCTGGATTGGATTATCAAAAAAAAGAAGCTTGGGCCAAAAAACTAGCAGAAGAACACGACTTCGAGCGCCCCAAGCCAGTTAAAACTATCCGCCTGATTCCTACGCTTCTGAAAATTGCAGCAGGCTTACTTCTATTGCTTGGTCTATACTTCCTTTGGCCAAATAATACAGCCAATAATACACTACAAGCTCAGCTAGCTTTGCACCTAGAAGCAGATGCTTTGCCACACAACAAGGTGCGCAAAGGACCATCAAAGCTCGAAGAACTACAACAGTCCTTTGTTGACGCCTACAGTACGGAAGATTATACACAGGCCGTGACCTTGGGCAATCAACTGATCCAGCAAGAAGCAGCCAAAAACACTGAAAACTTATTTTATCTCGCGCTAAGCCATTTCTACCTCAAAGACTACGAAATGGCGAGTTCGATATTAACTCCTTTGCAGGCGAGTATAACTGAAGGGCGCCCCTTTGATCAGGAATCGAGCTGGTTTTTGGCACTATGCCATTTACAGCTGGGAAAGATCGATCTAGCCAAGCCATTATTAGGAGAACTTCAAGCAGCAGCAGCTTGGAAAAGTGATGCTGCTAGTCAGCTTCTTGATTTACTCCCAAAATAGGGCCTCTAAAAACGCAACTCATTTCAAGCTCAACTTGTTAATACCATATTAATTGTGGTAATTTGATCTGCTATTTAGGATAAAAAACAAGTTGATATGCCCGTTATCGCGGAAGCTTTTCCTTATGATACAGTAGAGAATGACCCCTTGGAGGTGAAGCAGTATACACTTTCCAATGGTCTTAAGATCTTCATGAGTGTGAATACTGAAGAGCCTCGGATTTACACTAACATTAGTGTTAGATCAGGTTCCAAACAAGACCCTGCGGAAACGACCGGCCTTGCGCATTACATGGAGCACATGTTGTTCAAAGGTACGAGCAAGATCGGAGCAGTGGACTGGGAGAAAGAGTCTCAATATCTAGAAAAGATTGCTGACCTATACGAGGCCCATCGCCAGACCCAGGACCCTGCGGAACGGAAGGCGATTTACGCTCAAATTGATCAACTTTCCAATGAGGCGGCACAGCTAGTAGCCCCGAATGAATACGATAAACTAGCGGGAGCCATCGGAGCAAAAGGGACCAACGCGTATACCTGGGTAGAACAGACTGTCTACTTAAATGACATTCCAGCTAACGAATTGGAGCGCTGGATGCGCTTGGAATCAGAACGCTTTCGCATGATGGCCTTGCGACTTTTCCATACCGAATTGGAAACGGTATACGAAGAGTTCAATATGATTCAGGACAAGGACTTTAGGAAGGTGAACAATGCCATCCGGCAGTCTCTATTCCCGAAACACCCCTACGGCACCCAGACCACCATTGGGAAGGCCGATCATCTAAAGAATCCTTCTCATCATAAGATTCAGTGGTACTTTCAGACCTATTATGTACCCAATAATATGGCATTGATCCTCGCTGGAGATTTCAACCCAGATGAGGTTGTCAAACTAGCCGAAAAGTACTTTGGCGATTATCAGGCTAAAGAACTTCCCCCCTTCAACTTTGACGATCAACCGGAAATTACTAGCCCTATTCGCAAAGACATCTATGGACAAGAAGCCCCCTTCGTAGATATCGCTTGGCGCGTGGGCAGCATTGACACTGTCGATCCATTTATGCTAAGTCTAATCAACGGGCTGTTATTCAACTCCCAAGCAGGCTTGATCGACATTAACTTGAATCAACAACAGCAAATTCTTGACGGCGAAGCTTGGACTTGGACCTATGCAGATTACAGTGTTTTGGGCTTATTTGCCCGGCCGCGCGCAGGACAAAGCCTTGCTGAGGTAGAAGCCTTATTGCTCGAGCAAATGGATAAGTTGCGGAAGGGAGAATTTGATGAATCTCTGCTGAAAGCCGTTGTAAGAGATATTAAGTTGCAGGAAACCAAATCCTACCGATTCAACAATCATCGAGTGGGAGCCATTAATACTGCCTTTCTCCTTGGTGTTCCTTGGGATAAAGTGGTACAACTAAATGATTGGAATGCCAGCGTAAGTAAAGCTGCTATTGTCCAATTTGCTCAAGAAAAGCTGCGAGCCGATAACTTCGTGGTTATATACAAACAGCAAGGAGATGATCCGAATGTGATCAAGGTCGAAAAACCCGAGATTACCCCCCTCAGTCTTAACAGGGAAGCGCTGTCTGAATTTGGGCAGGCATTTTTATCGCAAACGGCTCCACGTTTACAACCTAAGTTTGCGGACTTTGATAAGGATATTAACCGGACGACTTTGTCCAATGGTATTCCTTTCCATTATGTACGCAATCCAAATAATGCCTTATTTCAACTGAATTATATTTTTGAAATGGGTAAGGTCAACGATCCCTTGTTGGCCATCGCTTTGATCTACTTGCCGTACCTCGGCACCAATAAATATTCCGCGGCCCAATTACAGTGGGAGTTTTTCCGCTTAGGCTTGCAGTTTGATGTGGTGAGCTACGATGAGCGTTCCTACATCACGTTAAGTGGCTTAGAAGAATCGTTTGAGGAAGGTTTACAGCTGTTTGAACACATTCTTGCTCATGTACAACCGGATCAAGCTACCTTGCAGAACGTTGTTGCCGACATCTTGCTGAAGCGACAGAACGCTAAGAAGGAGAAGCAGTTTATATTGCGGGATGCCTTGGGCAATTATGCAAGATATGGTGCGCACTCCGCCTTTACGGATCGACTCAGTGAGGCTGCCCTAAAGGCATTGGACGCAGATCAGTTGATCGCTAAGATTAGGACCCTTTGTCAATTTGAACATTCAGTATATTACTACGGACAGCAAGAGTCAACGCGGATACTGTCTCTAGTTGAGACCCATCACGAGACCCCTGATCGTTTATTGCCTCTTCCTACTGCCAAGACTTATCAGCAACTAGCTACTGGACAGAATGAGGTTCTATTTTTGGATTTCCCGCAGGTTCAGGCTGATGTCCTCTTGGTGTCGAGAGGCACGCCTACCTTTAGCCTAGAGGAGGCCTTGATGAGAGATTGGTTCAACGAATATTTTGGCTACGGTCTATCCAGTATTGTCTTCCAGGAGATTCGAGAATCTCGGGCCTTAGCCTACTCAACCTATGCCTTGTACACGGCTCCGAAAAAGAAAGATTGGGCGCATTATCTACAGGCCTATCTCGGAACTCAACCAGATAAATTGCCAGATGCGATCCCCTACCTTCTCAAGATTCTTGAGGATATGCCAGCTATTGAGAGTACGATGGAAAATGCTCGTTTATCCATCTTGAAGCGAATAGAAAGTAGTCGTATTTCTTCCTCTCAATTATACTGGGAATCCAAGAAGTTACAGGACTTGGGTATGAAGGAGGATTTCGACAGATTGTTGTACAAAAAACTCCAGGAAACGAGTTTGGAGCAATTGATCGAATTCCAAAAACAACATGTCAAGGGACGGTTCTACAAATTCATGGTGTTGGGAGACCGAAAGCATATCGACCTTGATTATTTAAGTTCTTTTGGTGCACTTCGACAATTGAATATGGAGGAAGTATTCGGTTATTAATCTAACCTATGAAGACCTACATCGCCTTGCTTAGAGGGATCAATGTCAGCGGCCAGAAGAAGATTAAAATGGCCGAACTCCGAACTCATCTGTCAGACTGGGGTTTTTCGGCGGTCCAAACTTACATTCAGAGTGGCAATATAGTTCTTCAAGATCCGGATCAAGGACCTCAGCAAATTGCCGAGCGCATCCGTCAGGGTATAGCCTCAGTGTACGGTTTTGATGTACCTGTATTAGTCTTGATTCCAGAGGACCTAGATGCGGTATTGGCTGATAATCCATTTCTCCCCGAAAAGGATCCTAAACGACTCTATGTCACATTTCTTTCTTCGAAACCTGATCCATCATTACTGAACCAATTGCTGCAAGAAGATTACTCCCCAGAGGCTTTCACAGTAGTTAAGAATTACATTTATTTCTTCTCTCCTGCCGGATATGGCCGAGCTAAAATGAATAATAACTTTTTTGAAAAGAAATTGAAGGTAGATGCCACTACCCGAAATTGGCGCACAGTCAACAAATTAAGTGATATGTGTGAGTCGTAAGGCTCTTTATCCGTTTTTGTGGAAAATGTGGGGTTAGTGGCGCTTGAAATTCTAATTAGAATGATTTAAATTGTAATAAAGTAGTGGATCTTCCCCCAACGCCGCTCCTTTGGAAGTAATAGTTATAGCATCTGCTACGGATTAATAGTTATAGAAAATTAGAAAAGGTCAATACTTAGGAATCAATACCACATCCTCCCGTTACTACCCTTTGGAGGACAACCTGTCAACAATACCACAGAACCCCAATACTAGCTGCTAGTCTCTGTATTAAACAGTTGACCTTTATCCTCACCAACACATTATAGCAAAAACTCAACCTAGGGAAGGTCTGTCTTTCAATCACATACATACAGCCATTTAGTGTTTCTTGATGGTTTAGGGCTTGAATCACTAATTGGCCTAAATAGGAAAATCTAGTTGTAAAATGAGTATTCCAAAAGTTAAGTCCCATTTCAATGAAGAGTGGAAGGAGGTTGACTTCGGAAAAGAAACCAAAACCTGCCACTACAAGATTTCCAATTTCGGTCGTATCAAGAGTATCCAAAAATCAACAGGTTCGGAACGCTTGGTCAAAGGCGCTACTGTACGAGGTGGTTTGCGCACCTTAAATCAGAAAATGAAGGACAATAGCGTAGCGGTGATCATGATCCACAAATTCGTTGCCGAGCACTTTGTACCTGGTCAGTCGGCCGAGCGGTCTCATATTATCCACAAGGATTACAACAAGGGAAACAACTATTCCGGGAACCTGCAATGGGTTACCAAAGAAGAATGGCGTACCCACAATTTGGCCAGTCCTTACCGAAAGAAGGAGCGAACTCGAACCAGTCAGGACAAGCTGACCGAAACGAAGGTCAAAATATTGAAAAAGGCGCTCAAAGAAGGGAAAACAAAACGAAAAGTCTTAGCCAAAATCTTTGGCGTAAAGGAGAATACCATCTACCAGATTCAAACGGGGCGTCGCTGGGGTCACGTAAAGATCGACGATGATGGGCAATTGAGATCGGAATAACAGCAAACTTACATCCCTTCCCAGAGGATTAAACTGCGATCGTCACTTCCGCTGATCAGACAGTTTCTATGCTCTGACCAAAGCAAAGTGTTCACTGAATTAAGATGTCCGTCATCTCGATAGGATTCCAGTACCTTTAACAAACGAAAGCTCTGAGCATCCCAGATTTTCACATTTTTGTCGCGACTAGCGGTAGCCAAGTACCTCCCGCTTGGATGAAAGGCAATCTTGTTGATCGTATACATATGAGCTGGCTGACTGGACAGCTGAAGATAAGCGGCCTGTGTATCCCACACCTTCAAATGTGCATCTCTACCTCCACTAAATAGCATTTCTCCGTCCGGACTGTAAGCCAAAGCAAATACCGAATTCTGATGGGCTTTGGGGATTGCCTGCTTTACCGTTAAATCTTCGGCATCTAGGATATAAATAGCATGATCGCTTGCCCCAACTGCTAATTCATTCCTTTGTGGGTTGTAAGCTAGGGCCCGGAGGCTCTGATGGCTTACTCGCATGCTGTCCAAGCTTCGACCAGTAGATTTTTCCCAACGTGTCAATAGCCCTTGTCCTCCAGCAGTCAAGACATGTTCTCCCAATTCCATGATAGCAAAGACACCTTTCTGGTGATGGGCGATATTAATCGTGTCATCTGGTCGTTCTAGATCTACCCAGTGCACACCGCCATTCATGTTGCCTACCACAACCTTATTTTCGGAAGCCAAATAATGGAGGGAAAAAATCTGGGTTTCCACCTTTGCTACTAGCTTTCCAGGATCGGGGTTATCCAGGTCCCAACGTACTACCCAACCGTCCCCTGCCCCTGACAGGAAATAGCGATCTGAATCATGTCTGGTCAAGGCGAAGATGGAGCCGTTGTGCCCCTTCAATTGATTTACTTTTTTCAACATATAGCAGGCCATTTAACTCTGCAAAAGTAACAGCCTGCCATCAAATTAGTTGCTTTGAGTAATTAATTGTGCGTTAGTTCCTGGTCCTTTTTTTGCTTATCCAGCGGTAGTAAGAAGTTATTGAGCACAAAAGAAGCCAACTGTCGTCCTTGTTTTTTCCCTTCTTCCGTAGCGAAGCGAAAATGGTAACCATTCCAAATTCTAGAGTCAGCACAATGATCGGCTACTTGATCCAAGTTGGTATAGGAGCGCTCCGAACCCGGGGGCTCCGCAGTAACCGAGGTCATAGTAAAGTCTACAGCCGTAGTACCAAATACGGAAGCGACAATTTCAGCTCCCGCCGCACCTACAGCTGCATGCGCGGAAGGATATTCTGGCCAAGGTGGCGTAACCATCTCCGGCTCCCATTGCAAATCCGCAAGGGTATTGGGATTATTATCGCGATCGGCTTCCCTAATAGCCGTATAGGGTCGCCAGGTATCATAATGATACTTACTATCGAATGATACCAAGTACAAATCATACAGGTTCATATTGAGCAAGGCAAATAGGCGTGCACTCTCTCGTAGCGATAGATTTTTCTCCACAGCCGTAATTCTTCCAATTCTGTTCCAACTATGCTCACCGAACTCTGCCCACCAGTGTCCAATATGAGTTTGCTCTGCTGAACGCTCTTGGCTTCCTTTCTTACCATATAGCTTGACTTCTTCATAGGACTCCTGATAAGTATCGCTCTCGAAGGGGGGAGGTGTGGGAGAACGAAATTGCGATACTGAGTCGAGGGTAAAGGGCCTGGCAAAGGTGAAGTCCGGTTTCCATACGTAATCAAATCCAGGGGTATACTGGTAATCTCCGGGTTTGGTCATGGGGGTATAATCCCCTTGCTTCTCATGCCCATCTCCCTCACGCATTGCTATGAGTTGGTTGGCGACCTTTTTGCCCAAAGCTATTCCCTTTTCCTTTGCCTCCCCTTCCTCGATCTGGCTAAGCCATCTGGAGCATACCATGGCTATCGTATCCTTTCTTGCCGGATAAGCCTTTTCCAAGATGAGCTGGGTAGAAGTAGCGGCAGCGGCAATTGGGTCGGCATCCTTGGCCTTGTCTTCGAATATATAAGTGGTAAATTCCGGCGTGATGGCATTGAAAGCGTTGTGCATGGCCAAATGCACCATACTCAAGGCTCGTACCCCAATGAAGCTATAGAATTGATCGTGCTCGTTAGCAATAGAATAGGTCAATCGATTCAAGTCTATCACTATGTCATTGCTAATGGATGTGGGTACCTGATCTTTTTCCATTGAGACACAGGCTGATAGGCCGATCGTAAGCACCAGTCCCACCTTCAAGTGAGCGAAAAGACTAAGGCGTAAGAATTGCTGAAATAACATGATTTGGATTTTGAGTTGTTAAGGATTTCTGCGAACCTACAGGCAACAGAATGACAGGGTCATTGCTGATGATTAGTCAACAAAGCGAGAATAACATAGTCAGGCTCAAGTCCATTCAGACTTAGGATCGAGATGTAGTCGGAGGGAGCTTTGATTAGGTGCGCACGAATTGGGTGCTAGGCTAGGCCTAATTTGATAGCATTTTTTACTAAGCCAGCTGTGTTCCTTGCGCCTAGCTTAGCACAAAGATTCATGCGATGCGTTTCAACTGTACTTATAGATAGAAATAAAGCTTCAGCGATTTCTTGGTTTGTACTTTCGGCCATAATCAGCTCAAGGACTTCCTTCTCACGCCGGGTGAGTTTTGGAATGAGCTGGCCGTTTTTTGGTAGAGAGCGGGTAGCTTTGGCAATCAACTTATCATTTACCTCGGTGGATAAATATTGTCCGCCAGCATGTACCGTTCGGATAGCGGTGGCCAGTTCTTGCTCTGAGGTATTCTTATACAGATAGCCTTTTGCTCCATTGCGAAGCATACTGGTAATAAAGCTCACTTGACCATAAGTAGTCAACCCTATGATCTTAGGTGCTGGAAACTGTTTATGAATTTGCTTACAAAGATCGATACCATCCATATCAGGAAGACCAATATCTAATAGGATTACATCTGTCTCGTTGTTACCGAGCCAGTCCAAGGCATCTTTCGCGTTTAGCACATGCCCTACAATCTTAATATCTCCTTGTTCACCCAAGGCATTTTGCAATCCACTAATCACAATGGGGTGATCGTCTACGATGAGTAAGCGAATCATTTCTATGTTTTAAAAGGCCTCTCCAAAGTTACGGACTTCAGCAAAAAGAAAACTGGTGGTAAACCGCTAATTTTTCCTTTGGAAGTTTTCCGGCTAGACCCGAACCGAAAACTTCTTGACATTTGTGGAGCCATTACTGCTAAAGGAAAATTATTAACCAAAACCAAATGACATGGCATTAAGACTTGGAGATGTGGCTCCCAATTTTACCGCAGTTACGACAGAGGGAACCATTACATTCCACGAATGGCTTGGTGATGGCTGGGGACTTCTGTTCTCACATCCTGCCGATTTCACCCCCGTATGTACTACAGAACTAGGCAAAACAGCAAGCTTGAAAGCTGAATTTGACAAGAGAAATGTCAAAGCAATGGCGGTGAGTGTAGATCCTTTAAATTCCCATCATGCATGGATAAAGGATATTGAAGAAACGCAAAATGTACAGATGAATTTCCCCATCATCGCTGATGAGAAACGGGAAGTTGCTGAACTGTACGAAATGATTCACCCCAATGTGACGGTAAAGACCACGGTACGCACCGTTTTCGTGATCGGACCAGATAAGAAGATCAAGTTAACCTTGACTTATCCGCCTTCAACCGGTCGTAATTTTCAAGAGATCTTGAGAGTCATTGACAGCCTACAATTAACTGCTTACCACAGTGTGGCTACACCAGCAGATTGGCAACATGGAGAAGATGTCGTTATCTCTCCTTCGATCGCCACTGAGGATGTTCCACAACGATTTCCGAAAGGCCACCAAATTATCAAGCCTTATCTAAGAATGACCCCTCAGCCCGACTTGTAAAAGAATTATTTGTTGAGTAAGTAGGTAACTTAAATCGCATGCTGGTGATGTTGTCACCAGCATGTTTTGTTTGTAGCCTCTACTAAAGATTTGCTTCAGCTGCGGCCTTGATTCGTTCTTCTACCAATTTGACAATTTCCTTATCACTCAGATCCCGCTCTATTGGCTCCAATAAAGTGCAACGCAAATTGGGTGCAAAGGGCACTGGTTTTAATCGATATCTTTCAATAGGCCAAAATCCTTCCACTGCAACGGGTACGACTAAGGCATCCGGAATTGTTCTTAACAACTTCATCAAACCTAAGCCCTTAAAAGGCCTTAATTTTCCATCCCGGGATCGCGTTCCTTCCGGAAATATACAGGCGGCAAATTTGTTTTCTTGGATATATTTTCCAAAATCTTCCAAAGCCTGAAGTGCTTGCCTAGAATCCTTCCGATCAATCGTTACGGATCCACCATTTCGGATATTGTAGCTAATACTGGGAATGCCATATTGTAGGCTTTTCTTTGCCACATACTTAGGATGATTCTTGCGAAGCATCCATCCGATAGCCGGAATATCAAACATACTTTGGTGATTGCTCACGATGATCAAGGGACGATCAGTCGGGATCGGAGTAGTATTCTGGCGACGGTACTTCACGTAAGTTCCATTTAACAACAGGCTCCTATTAATCCACCAAAGCATACTATCCACTACGCGCTTATGCCACTGATAACCAATGGCTTTACCTAACATTTGTAGTGGATGAAAAATCAATAGGATTATGAAAAACCCCAATAAAAAAATGCTTGTGCTGATCCAGAATAATACCTTCTTCATAGTGAAAATCGCTCAATTGGCGCGAAGATACATTATTCGGATTAATTTGCGCTCACACACAACAAATCTAGAAGGATAGGAATCTTAAGGATAGATTCCACGTTTACTTGCTAGAAACTCGCTAAAATGCTGAAACTAAAACTATTGATCCCAGCGCTGCTCATTGTAGTGCTTACTGGCTGTGGTGAAAAGGAGCAATTGGTTCTTCCTGTCTTCGATTCGCCTGTGGTTACTGGCTATCATTTGCGCGATGACAATGGTCAAGCACTAGGCAAAGTGGGCGCCCCGAACACCAACACATCAACCGACCCGCCAGGTATCGCGAATCCGCTATTGGAATTCTTTTCTTATCCCAACCCTTCTCGAGGCACTTCATTTCAAACCGCGATATTCAATGGTAATGCAAGTAGGGAAATTGTCCGAGTATGGCTGACTCCGGCTCGCTATATCAATGAAGGGATTGTCCCCAATACTCTAGGAGCCACATTGGCAAGCAGTTATGGCAGGCCTTTGCGAGAATTCACTCTAGAGCTGGAGGAAGGCTTTAATAATATTGCCTTTAACACGGAAGACCTTCCCGCTGGTTACTATCGAATCTACGTACAGCGGGGTAGTTTCTTGCTATGGGATAATCTTTTAATTCGCAGATAAGTCTACCTCAAACTCCTAATCCACATTCAACTTTCGAACTAAAAGCTTCAGATATGAAAAACCTACAAGCACTACTTCTCCTAACCGGCTTATTGTTAACTCATCCTACACTTTCTGCACAAGAGTCAGCCTCTCAACACCCCGTTGGCATAACGGCGACCGTCCAAGATGGGCAATTGGGGTTCCTAGTTCCTATCTGGGTGACTGATCAATTCTCCATCGCCCCGGCTTTGAGCATGAGCATCGCTTCCAGTATTGGGGGTGAATATGGCATTGGCATTGTTCCGCGCTATTACCTGAGGAGAGAAAAGGTATCTCCTTTCGTTGGCTTACGGGCGGCAGCCCTACTTTTTAGATCTAATATCGGAGGGGCTATAGATTCGATTAACACGACAGATATTGTGGTGGGTGGAACCTTCGGAGCTGATTATTTTTTTGACCAGCAGTTCGCCGTTGGCATAGAATTGCAAGGAAATCTCACCTTCTCAGACGAGAATTCCTTGCGGTTTAATAACCCTGGACAGACCAATTTCAACACTGCGTCCGCTATTTTTATCAGTATCTATTTTTAAGGGAACAAGGCCCATTGAGTCGAAAGGCTCCATGAAAATTAACAACTTATATTGCAGGGATACTTAGCAGTGTAACAATAGATATTCTTAACTTTCAGCTGCACCTTTCAGGCTTTTGCCCATCTTTAGGCAGTCTTCGTTAGGAAAACCTGATATCTATTGGGTTTCATAGCCTATTCCTATACTGCCTGGCGACCTGAAAACTGCACGACTATACTTCTCACCCGACCACAAGATTTACTTCCTGAAATCCCACGACTACTTTTGTCAACCTAACTAAATACACATTATGTCTACGCCAACAAAAATTGAACAAGCTTCAAAGACCTTCCTCCTGGCTACAGCTATTGCACTGTTTCCCGTTTCATTCACCTATGGATTTTTACCGGAGGGTACCATGAACCTCTTATTTGGAATGGACACCACTGTAGAGGATATCAATCTGAAAAATATGCTACGCGCTTTGATGGGCTTGTATTTAGCCATGGTTGGACTGTGGATGATCGGGGCCTTCCAGCTAAAATACAGGAAGGCCGCCTTACGCACGCTAGTTTTTTTCATGTTTGGTGTGGCTGCGGGTAGAGGATTTAGTTTTTTACTGGATGGGATTCCAGACTGGCCTTTCGTTTTCTTCTTCTTTGCAGAAATAGTGATGGGGGGTGTGGGACTTAGACTACTGAATAGGTTAAATGACTAAGTACAAGGGCTGAATTCGTTTACTAAATTCTCTGTTTTACTGCTAAAATATCGCATATGGATTTCGTAGAGTACGCTAATGCTTGGGTAAAAAGTGAAGTTACACAAGCACGATTTATGATCGGGATTGGTATTCTTTTGCTGCTGGCCTTTTTTGGCATCATGCGCAGTCAGCATGAGCTCTTAAAAGGCTCCCTGATTCCCTTGGGCCTGCTGCTAGTCGTCTTGATTGGCTACGGGAGTTATATCCTGTATAGTCGCCCCGCCCATGCCAAAGAAAGCATTGCTCTTTACGCCACCTCAAAGGCTGAAGCGATCCAGCAGGAAGCCGCCAAGCACATCAATGACAATAAAGCGGGCAAAGCTTTGATGCGGTATGTCTATCCGATCTTAATGCTAGTTTCCGTGTCGGGATTGATGCTGGTCCAAAGTCCTTTTTACAAAGGTATGGCCCTAGGTTTTGTCCTATTGGCTTTGTCCACCTACATTATCGACTATGGCTTTGTGTCGCGCTCCGATGCGTTTTTGGCTTTTTTGGAAACGATTGGCTAAGGCAATCATTGTACAAGTAAGCCTAGGCCTACCGCCCCACAAATTTTAACTCTCGTTCCTGTGCATAAGTGGGCACAGCTTCAGGGAAATCTGGAGCGCTACAGCAGCTCTTTGCACGAAGTCTTCTAAAGTCTTTTATAGTTCACCATCCTTTTTGGGGGACCCGTCTGGTATAGACAAAAAGCACCAGTTCAATGGCAAGCGGATTGGTCTTAATTTTCTTAGGCTTTTATTGCTTAAATTAGCTAGTGGCAAGTAGGGTTGCTAGTAAGATTGGCCCAAGGATGGTGTTCGCCCGTATAGAGACGGGGATAGGAGTTTTTGGGCAAGAGAGCAATCCGCTGCCTCATTCACTACTTCAATTGATTCTAAAGCCCTTTTTAATAAAAGAAAAACTGTTCAGATGGCTATTTTTAATCTTACAATTAATGGAGAAAAGCGCGAGGTCGATGTAGACCCGGACACGCCTATTTTATGGGTATTGCGCGATGAGCTCGACCTAGTCGGGACTAAATTTGGATGCGGGGTTGCTATGTGTGGTGCCTGCACCATTCACTTGGACGGCACAGCTACGCGCTCCTGCCAGATCCCAATTTCTTCAATCGAAGGCCAAAAAATCACCACCATTGAAGGCTTATCCGAAAAGGGGGATCATCCTGTTCAAAAGGCCTGGTTGGAACACGATGTTGCTCAATGCGGCTATTGCCAAGCCGGGCAGATCATGTCAGCATCAGCCTTGCTACAGTCCAATCCAAACCCTTCTGATGAGGAAATCGAGGTAGCCATGACGGGTAATATTTGTCGTTGTGGAACGTACGTGCGCATCAAAGATGCTATTAAAACAGCCTCCAAACTCTAAAATCGCTGAATCATGACTTTAATAAAGACAAAAGTAGGACGAAGATCATTTATCAAGACTTCAGCAGCTACTGGAGGAGGAATATTGATCGGATTCAACTGGCTCGTCAGTTGTACACCTGCCACAGAAGAAGAACCCACCGTTGCCATTCCAAATGAATGGTTTGATATCAACGGTTACATCAAGATCGGCGATACGGGAATGGTCACCATTTATTCTCCAAATCCAGAGATCGGACAAAATGTAATGACATCCATGCCGATGATCGTTGCAGAAGAATTAGATGTACCCTGGAAAAATGTTGTGGTAGAGCAAGGCTCTCTCGATGAGGATGCTTTCAAAAACCCACAGTTTGCCGGAGGAAGTTTATCTATTAAGTTGAGCTGGGATGCCCTAAGAATGGCAGGTGCAGCAGGCAAAAGAATGTTGATGGAAGCGGCAGCCAAAGAATGGGGTGTTGCCGTAACTGATTTAACAGCCAGTGAAGGTGTGATCAGTGAAATCAATGGAGAGCGAACCATCGAATATGGACAGATCGCTTCCAAAGCAGTGGGTATAGAGGTACCTGAAGAACTGGAGCTGAAAGAACCCAAAGACTATAAACTGATTGGAACCAGACAGAAGAATGTGGAAGGGCCCAAGATTGTAACGGGTAAACCACTCTTCGGTCTCGATTATAAGAGAGAGGGCATGTTGCTTGCCATGATCGAGCACCCTCCGGCATTCGGATTGAAAGTAGTAGACTTCAATACTGAAGAGATCAAAGCCATGGCCGGTGTGAAAGATGCCTTCATCATTGATACGACCATACCTGAACCGGGAGGGTTGGGAATCAATGCCTTCCCTCAATTGGTAGCCATCGTAGGGGAATCTACCTGGCAATTGATGAAAGCCAAGAAAGCGCTGAAGGTCAATTACGAGTCCGTTAGTGAGGCTGAGAACTCGGAGATGCACGCAGCTAAGATGCAGGCGGACTTCGAGAAGGGAGAAGCTGCAACAAGCCGCCTCGATGGCGATCCGGATGCTGCTTTTGCCAGTGCAGCCAAAGTGATAGAACGTACCTACACTGCCCCTTTTATGGCTCACAACACTTTGGAGCCCATGAATTTCTTCGCCAATGTTACTGCGGATAAGGCAGAACTGGTTGGCCCTACGCAGACTCCAAAGTTACTGGAAGACTCTGTAGCCAAGCTTCTCGATATACCTGCGGAGAATATAACTGTAGATATGACCCGTCAAGGTGGTGGTTTCGGAAGAAGATTATACACCCACTTTGGATTGGAGGCAGCTGCCATTTCTAAGAAAATGGGCGCGCCGATCAAGATGATCTACACCAGGGAAGATGATATGAGTCAGGGTACCTATCGGCCAACCTATCGCTCCGTCTACAAAGCAGGTTTGGACGAAAACAACAATTTAATAGCCTTCTCTGTAAAAGGCATCGGTATACCAGAAGGACCTGTTTTCCCTAATCGCTTCCCTGCCGGATCAGTCGATAATTATGTAGCTGAGAGTAGAGGAATTGAAACCAATATTTCCACTGGGGCGTGGAGAGCACCAAGGTCACACTTCACAGCCGGAGCGGAACAGTCATTTCTTGACGAAGTGGCAGAATTAGCTGGCAAAGATCCGATCGACTTGAGATTGGAACTCTTCGAACGAGCCATGAAGAACCCTGTAGGTGAAGAGCACGAATACGATGCAGAACGATATGCAGGTGTCCTAAAATTGGTGAAGGAAAAATCCAACTGGGGTACTGAAACGCCTGGGGTATTTCGAGGTGTAGCCGCCTATTTCTGTCACCACTCCTATGTAGCACAAGTCATGGACATGGTACTAGTCGATGGAAAGCCGAAGGTGCAGAAAGTGTATTGTGCTGTTGACTGTGGAATCTTGATTAACCGGGAAGGTGCAGAAAACATCATTCAAGGTGGTGTCGTGGATGGTATAGGGCATGCCATGTATAGTGAGTTGAAATTTGAGAATGGAACTCCTACGCATAAGAATTTCACTACCTATCAATTGGTGCGATTTAATCAGGCGCCAGCCGAGATTGAGGTACACTTTGTAGAAAGTGAAATCGCTCCAACTGGATTGGGCGAGCCTGGATTACCTCCAGCAGTCGGTGCACTAGCCAATGCCTTGTACAAAGCCACTGGAACCCGTTACTATCATTCACCATTTAGCACAGCTGATCAGGGTAGTAATCTGATTGGATAAGGCAAATAGAGTGAATACTTAGTACATACCTGAGAATCAGCCTTTCGGAATATCAACTGGGAGGCTGATTTCAGTTTTACCTACCAGCTTCCTTCTTCGAAATCTATAGCTTGGCAAATGATCTGCCTCCTTCTTTCCGTCCGCAAATTTAACTCCGCTAGACCTAGTAGTAATCAGATTTTTCGACAGGCATGCTACTCGATCGACGATCGCCATTTAAAGTATAAGGAAACACTTTAATCCCTCGAACCGCCTCGTAATTTTATCGTTTTCCATTCTCTGTACCGGTACATTGGGATTTTTAGGTCTTATTTGCTCGTTTCTTGTGACTAAACTTTATTTTCCAGTCTCTAAGAAATGAGAGACAAATAAAAAATACAATAATGCTTGATCTTTTTCCATTACACGGCGTTAACAAAACCCTCATGTAGCTAGGCTATCCAGCCTGGCGGCTCGACAGGTAATCGGCTTTTGCCGCCTTGTTTGAAGAAAAAATATTGCGCCTAATTGTGCATCTTATTTATCCCTCATCCCTAAGGATATAGAAATGGAAGATATGGAGCAATTGGAACAGGATATACCCACACTTGAATCCCGTTTACCCAACATTATAGAAGAAGTCTGGCAATCCTCTAGGTCAGAACTCTTCATCCAGGCCTTGGCTACCGAGTCAAGCGAGCTCTTGGAGTTGATCGCGGCAAAGGGGGATGAGAGTTACAACTATCTCAGCGATCCTCCTTCCAAAGAGAATCGACATTTACTGCCTCATTACATTACCAATTATGCCTGGTCAGCGCTTGCCAAATCCTATATGATCTTCTGGCGGGATACGCTTTTCGAGTTCAAGAAGGGATACATCTTGGTCAGCAATGGTGAATTTGAGGAAGAAAGCTTGCAGGAACTACATGCCAATGCTAAACGAACAGCCCAGCAGGCTACGGAAGACCTATTAGCCTATGTCGAGCAAGAAACGGCAAGAATAAAGAAAGGGAAAGGGACTATGGAAAAGCAAATTGCTACCTGGTCCTTACAGCATAATCCCTGGCCTACCTACAAAGCTCAACTAGAAGAAATCCCTAAACAGTGTCTAGAGTTGTTTCATCAGTTTGAAGCTTTGAATCAAAGCTCCACTCAGTTCAGGGAAGTGAAGCGACTTATCGAAGATACACTCCTAGGCTGCCAACAAGGCTTGGATGAGGCTCGCCAATTGGCCGAGAGTAATATCCTTTTCATTGAAGAAAATCTAGATCAAAATTTAAGACGGGTTGCCCCTCACCTCAAAGAGCAGGAGGAGGTCATTGAGCCACAAAACTACGCTGGTGATTTTGGCATTGAGCTGGATGAGAAGCTTGGGACCTTGGAGGAAAAGATGATGGTTCCCTTCCAACCGATTGGCGGTATTCTACAATACAAGGAAATCAATTTTCAGCGAGCTACTCGGGCCTGGCTGGAATCAGAAATCCTACCATTGTTGTATGAAGTTTGGGAACTGAGCGCCAACATCAAGAACAACCTCAAGATGTCTTTTGTCAACATTAGGAATCGTGTCCTGCTGTTGGCCAACGAGCAAGGTGAGGTCCCTCAAAGAGCCTCCGAGAACGAAGGTATTACGGTACCTTTGGAGAGCTTTCTTCAGGAAACTAGTGGCTGGCAGTCCGATCTGCAACAACTGGAAAACTTAATCCGCGAACGCCTGGAACAAGATTTCAAGCTAACCGCCATTTACAATCAAAAACAGGGTTTTCTTCCAATACCCTTACAATCCACACTTAAACAATTCAGACTCAATCGGAATGAAGCTTGGCAGCGGGTTAGCCATTGGGTAGAGCAAAAGCTTAGCGTCATCCAACGCTTCAAGACAGCAATTGAACAGGAGGAATCCTTGAGTACCTCCGAAAAGATTGTCCGGCTTATTGAAAGTCGCCAGGGAGATGATGCCAATCAGCAGTACAATAGTATTTTCCTAACAAAGGGCTACATCGGAGAATCCTTTTGGGTGGGTCGGGAGCAGGAGTTGCAGCATATGGAAAAGCTGATCACTCAATGGAAGGCGGGCTTCAGAGGTTCCGTTTTATTGAGCGGCCGTCGGTTTTCCGGAAAATCGCTATTTGGCGAGTTAATCGCCAATCGCTATTTCTCCCAGAATACGATTCGCTTAGCTCCAAATTCGGTCATTCATGTGAATGGCCGCCGATTTGCCACCTCCTTTGACCTAGGTGAGGCGCTGGATTTCATTCAAAAATATACCCTCAATACTCCGATGCTCGTATGGATCGATGATCTGGAAGTATGGGGGGACGCCAATTTTTGGCTCAACCAAAACTTGAGGAAACTCTATCAACATATTGACAGCTACTCCCGACGACTCTTCTTCCTAGTAGCTACTAGTCAATGGAAAAAAGCCCAACTGGATTTGGTGCATGATGTGAGCCGGGTATTTCAAGCAAATATTCAGTTGGATCGCATGAGTCTGGATGAGATTCGGGAGGCCATACTGATCCGGCACGGAGCCACGCATAAGATCTTAGTGCAAGAGGATGGCGAAGAGGTCAATGCTCCGCAGTTCAAGAAAATGGTAAACCGAACCATCAAGTTGGCTAGAAATAATGTAGGGGAAGCCTTGAATCTGTGGGCCCTATCTACTCAAAAAGTCGATGATGATCGCGTTATCCGGTCGGCCATTAGCAATTATATTCTGCCTGACTTCATTACGCCAGAGAATGCCTTACTATTGCGAACCCTGACCATTGAAAAGCGCATGAATGAGTACCGCTTGCGCAAGCAGTTTGGTCCGGCATTTAAGGATAAATACAGTGGTATATTGCAAAGACTGATCAGTGTAGGCCTGCTGATTCGGCACGTCGATGGCTGGTTAGAGATTAATGATTTGGTGGCCAATGATATTGGCACTTTATTGGAACAGAAAAAATACCTCCTAGGGTAAGTCAACATAAATATGGATCCATCTATACTTAATCAATTTAGTTGGACAGGCTTTCTGACCTTGAGTATTGCCCTCCTAGGGCTTTACTTTATTTTACAGGCAGCTTATCGACTATCCCAGCGGACCAGCATTCTAGGCCGTTGGCAGACCCGTGTGATCGATCGAATCCGCCAAACTTTGCTGATTTATGAGCCCATTGCTCTTTTTCTGCTGGTTGGCGCTTTTATTCTCATCAATCCGATCTTACATGGTATTCTAGTGGCCTTCTTACTACTTACTGGTTTTTCACATCTCAGAAATTACATCAGTGGCCGCATTATCCTTTTCGAAACGCCGAATTTACGTGGAAAACGTATGCGTACCGGAGGTGTTGAAGGAATTGTGGCACAAGCAGGTCGATTAGGGCTGCAAGTAGAAACGAGCGAAGGTTTACATAGTCTATACTATTCCCAAGTCCAGGCGAATGGCTATACTTTGCTGGCAGGAGAAGAGATTGGCGGTGTTTTTCAACTCTACATCGAAAGTAAAGGTGAGGTAAAGGCGGTGAAGAATCCAGTTCACCTACTCGATCAATTGGCTACTGCTCCCTACGTGGACTGGAACCATAAGCCAGAATTACTGCATACTTACACTGATCAAGAGGGTGTACAGGTTCGCATTTGGGTGCAAGAGGAAAGTCACTTGTACGATCTTTTGTCTTTGATCCAGGAGTGGGGTTACCAACCCAGTCTAACCAGCAAATAGATAGATTAGGTGTACATTGAAAACGAGTTATAAAACTATCTGAACAATTCATTTTATATGGAAATCATTACTTCCTATAATTTAATCATAGAAGCTTCGGTCATCATCATCCTCTCCTTTTTCTTCGGAGAGGTAGCACGAAAGACCAATATCCCATCGGTATTAATGCTGATTGTTTTGGGTATTATCCTAAAATTTGCCTTGGATGCCGTTGGTGGCGGGAGCATCAATTTTTTCCCGATACTGGAAGTATTGGGGATCGTAGGTTTGATTATGATTGTGCTAGAAGCAGCCCTCGAATTAGAGCTTAAACCTGAGAAGTATCTTCCAATTGCCAAGGCGCTGGGAATAGCCCTCATTGGGCTTCTCGCCTCCACTTGGGTAGCTGCCCTCATCCTTCATGAGTTTATAGAAGGTATGAGTATGAAAGCTGCCTGGTTGTATGCCACCCCTTTATCCATACTCTCGAGTGCTATTATCATCCCCAGTGTAACGGGCTTGAATGATAATAAAAGGGAATTCCACATCTACGAAAGTACTTTCTCTGACATCCTGGGCATCATGGTTTTCTACTTCCTTACGGGGCAATTGGAAGCTGCCGAGCACTCTTCAGGCTTGCTTGGGTTTGGGGGGAATATTCTCTTGACCATTGTGATCTCGTTGGTAGCGAGTTATTTGATCGTTGTAATCTTTCAAAACATCAAGAGCCATACAAAGCTATTTCTATTAATTGCCGTTCTACTGCTGCTTTACGCCGTAGGTAAGAAAATGCACCTTTCCTCACTAATTATCATCCTCATCTTTGGCTTATTGATCGCCAATATGAAACTCTTCTTCCGTGGGCCATTAAGTCGATGGCTCAACTTCAAAGAAGCACAGCACATCTACGACGGTTTGCATATCATTACGATGGAGACGGCCTTTGTGGTCCGGACTTTTTTCTTTGTGATCTTTGGGTTGACCATATCTTTAGCCTCATTGGCCAGCGTAACCGTGGCTATCGTTAGTCTTTTGATCATTCTATCCATTTATGTTATCCGGTTTATCATTCTGCGACTATTCATCGGGAAGGATATATTACCGCAGGTATTTGTGGCTCCCCGTGGATTGATTACCATCCTATTGTTCTATAACATTCCGAAAGAAGCTGAAGTAGCCGGATTCGATGCGGGCATACTCTTGTTCATCATTATTGCCACCAGTATCATCATGACTATAGCTATGGTCTATGACAAACGGCGCAGCAGCGAAGCGATCCGAAAAGCGCAAGCCGACCCAGTGGGTACGGAGCGTTGGAAGGCTCCGAGCATTTCTGAGATAGGAAAAACTTCTGAGCAATAATTCACGGAGGGTTCTTGCGGAAGATTCCTTACTTTTACGGAATCGAAAAGAATCTTCTATGAACAGAATTATCGGACTTTTAATCCTAGGCTTAGGCTTAAGCCTTTCGAATTGCGGCAATAACGCTCAGCTGGTACAGGGTTCTATTGAACAAACTTCCTGGCAATTGGTAAAGATGCCAACTAAAATGCCCAAAGAAACTGTCTTTAAGATAGCCTTCGAGGCAGGTACATTGGTGGGAAAAGGCCCTTGTAATCGCTATCACGCCACCTATTATGCTAGCGAAGGAACTTTCAATATTTCCGGAGGAATCGGACGTACCCAAGAAGAGTGTCCAGCCAGCGGTCCATTAGAAAAGGACTTCTACAATTACCTACACAGTACGACTACTTTTGGCTATAAAGGAGAGCAATTGGTGATGCGGTCCGACCTTGGGGATCTGGTATTTGAGTCCATTCCATTTACCACGAATCTAGATTAGCCCCACCAAAACCCTAGCCATGATCAAACCAAATTTCAAAGAAATACCACTGCAAACGCGGCTGGCTGATTCCGGCGAAAACGGCGAGAATTGGGAAACGCCGGAGCAAATTCCAATCAAAGCCCGCTTTGATGCCCAGGACATTGAGGAAGCCGAACATTTGCACTTTGTATCCGGTATCCCACCCTATCTGAGAGGCCCCTACAGCTCCATGTATACCGTGCGTCCTTGGACGATCCGCCAGTATGCTGGCTTTTCGACTGCCGAAGAAAGCAATGCCTTTTACCGTAGGAATTTGGCTCAGGGACAAAAGGGACTTTCCGTGGCCTTCGATTTGGCCACGCACCGTGGCTACGACTCTGATCATGAACGAGTAAAAGGGGATGTAGGTAAAGCAGGGGTAGCGATCGATACCGTCGAAGACATGAAGACGCTATTCGATGGCATTCCCCTAGATCGGATGTCCGTCTCGATGACCATGAATGGAGCCGTAATTCCGGTCATGGCCTTCTTCATTGTGGCAGCAGAGGAGCAAGGTGTTGAAAAAGTTAAACTTAGCGGTACCATTCAGAATGACATTCTTAAGGAATTCATGGTCCGCAATACCTATATCTATCCGCCGGCACCATCCATGCGGATTATTGCTGATATTTTTGCCTACACGGCTCAGCATATGCCCAAGTTCAACTCCATCAGCATTAGTGGCTATCACATGCACGAAGCTGGGGCCACCGCTGACCTCGAATTGGCTTATACCCTAGCTGATGGGCTAGAATACATTCGCACCGGACTAAATGCCGGACTAAAGATCGATGATTTCGCGCCTCGCCTTTCCTTTTTCTGGGGCATAGGCATGAATCACTTTATGGAAATCGCTAAAATGCGAGCCGGAAGATTGCTATGGGCGAAAATCGTCAAACAATTCGACCCGCAAAACCCAAAATCGATGGCCCTGCGGACCCACTGCCAAACCTCTGGCTGGAGTTTAACCGAACAGGATCCATTCAATAATGTCGCTCGTACTTGCATAGAAGCCTTGGCAGCCACTATGGGCGGCACTCAATCTCTCCACACCAATTCTTTGGATGAAGCGATTGCCTTACCTACAGACTTCTCTGCAAAAATTGCTAGAGATACGCAGATCTTCCTGCAAGAAGAAACGGGCATCACTAAGGCGGTTGATCCGTGGGCAGGGTCGTATTATGTGGAATACCTTACACAGCAGTTAGCAGAAAGAGCTTGGGCGCTTATTCAGGAGGTAGAAGAATTGGGCGGAATGACTCGTGCGATTGAAGAAGGCCTACCGAAGATGCGTATTGAAGAGGCTGCTGCACGAAAACAAGCTCGTATTGACAGCGGAAAAGATCAAATCATCGGTGTGAATATCTTCCCACCGGCGGATTCCGCTCCCATCGATATTCTCGAGGTAGATAATACTGCTGTCCGAGAGGCACAAGTCCAAAGCATTCAGGAAATCAAAGCCAAGCGAGATCAGGAAAAGGTACAAGAGGCGCTGGCAAAACTAGCAGATATTGCCAGTACGGGATCAGGCAATCTATTGGAAGCTGCTGTGGAAGCCGCTCGACACCGAGCCACTCTAGGAGAGATTTCCATGGCTATGGAAAAGGCCTTTGGCAGATACGTGGCCACTACTCGATCCATTTCCGGAGTATATGCAAGCGAGATAAGTATGGATGAAGACTTCAAGCAGACGCAGCAGATGGCCGACCAGTTTGCGGAACAAGCAGGGCGTCGTCCGCGCATCATGATTGCGAAATTAGGTCAGGATGGGCACGACCGGGGCGCCAAGATCATCGCCACCAGCTTTGCCGACCTAGGCTTCGACGTAGACATCGGCCCGCTATTCCAGACTCCCGAAGAAGCCGCCAGACAGGCTGCAGAAAATGATGTGCATATATTAGGGATTTCTTCCCTGGCAGCAGGACATAAGACCCTAGTACCTGCTACCATCGATGCCTTAGCTGCCTTGGGGCGTGAAGATATTATGGTGATCGTAGGGGGTGTCATTCCGCATCAGGATTACGAATTCTTATATGACAAAGGAGTAGCTGGAGTTTTTGGGCCCGGCACTAAAATAGCCGTGGCTGCGCAGCAAATACTTCAAGTCTTATTGGACGAGCTGAGCTAGAGCAACTACCTTTTTCCAAGATTATCAATAATAGCTTGGGTAGCTTCCTGTGTAGAAGCCTTCCCACCCAAGTCCCGAGTCAATACTTTAGCTTCGTCGGTCGTCTTTTCAATGGCATCCACGACAAGTTGTGCCGCCTCTTCCTTACCCAGGTGATCCAGCATCATGGCTCCTGTCCAAATGCAGGCGATGGGATTAGCAATGCCCTTACCTGCGATGTCCGGAGCACTGCCATGTACCGGTTCAAACATGCTTGGAAATTCCTTTTCTGGATTGATATTGGCGCCAGGTGCAATGCCCATTCCACCAACGACAGCTGGCCCTAGATCGGATAAGATATCTCCAAAGAGATTGCTAGCAACAACTACATCAAACCAGTCTGGATGCTGAACAAAGTGTGCCGTCAAGATATCGATATGGAATTGATCTCGTTCCACCGATGGGTACTCCTGGCCGATGGCGGCGAAGCGTTCATCCCAATAAGGCATGGTGTGAATAATACCGTTGGATTTGGTAGCGCTGGTCAATTTTTGTCGTCGCTTATTCGCTAATTCAAAGGCAAAACGCATTACTCGATCCACTCCTCGCTTGGTGAATACACTTTCTTGTACCACAACTTCATAGGGTGTCCCTTCGTGCAATCTTCCCCCAATGGAAGAATATTCTCCTTCATTATTTTCCCTAACAATATAGAAGTCAATTTCACCCGGTTCGGCTAGCGGTGAGCGGATGCCCTTCAATAATCGAACAGGTCGGAGATTGACGTATTGTTGAAAGCCTCTACGAATGGGGATCAACAAGCCCCAGAGAGAGACATGATCTGGCACGCCAGGATAACCGACGGCGCCTAGAAAGATACCATCAGAATCCCGCAATCGATCCAAACCATCTTCAGGCATCATGTGCTCATGCTCTTTGAAGTATTCGCAGGAATAGTCGAAGTTTTGATACGATAATTGGAAACCACATAAACTGGCTACGGCATTCAAGACTTCCACTGAGGCTGGGATGACTTCCTTGCCGATACCATCTCCTGGAACGGTTGCTATGTGATAGGTTTTCATGGATCTGATCAATTAAAAAAGTTAAGCAATTCCTCCAGCGTCTCATCCGGAGCTTCTTCTGGTAGGTAATGTCCACAGGGAAGGCCTTTCCCCTCCACCTGATCTGCCCATTTCTTCCATTCCGCAATCACATCATATTTTTGCCCTACGAAGCCTTTCTCTCCCCACAAGCATAGTAGCGGACATTGGACCTTCCTTCCTTGGTCAATATCCACTTGATCATGCTCCAGATCAATCGTGGCAGAAGCCCGATAGTCTTCACAACTGGCGTGAATGGTCTCCGGCGTAAAACAGCGATGGTATTCCGCTAGCGCCTCCGGTGTAAAGGCGGCACTATCTCTCCCCCATTGCCCAAATTTCTTATTCAGGTAAAAAGCTGGATCAGCACCAATCATTCGTTCCGGTAAATCATGTGGCTGGATTAAAAAAAACCAATGGTAATAAGCCCTGGCAAATTCCATATCGGTAGTCCTATACATAGTATAAGTAGGGGCGATATCGAGTACAGCTAACTTGTGAATGGCATCGGGGTGATCCAGGGCTATTCGATGCCCTACCCTACCGCCTCGATCATGCCCTGCCAGCAGAAACTCCTCAAAACCCAATTGGCGCATCAGTTCTACTTGATCATTTCCCATAGCTCTTTTGGAATACGGGCTATGATGGGCATCAGTTGGGGGTTTAGAGCTATCGCCATAGGCTCTCATGTCGCTAGCCACTACGGTGAATCGCTCTGCCAGTGTTGGAGCAATCTTATGCCACATCACGTGGGTTTGTGGATAGCCATGTAGCAATAATAGCGGTGGACCTGAACCTGCCATGGCATAGCGAATGGAGATATCGCCCAGTTGAGCCGTGGCTTTGTGAAACTGATCTAACATGAGGAGTACCGTTTGGTCTCCGGCAAGTTAACAAGAAGAAAATGGAAAAGGAAGTGAGATTGGGTGGGAGCTGGGTCAATCTACAAGCTTGAGGGTGTAAAAGGTAAAAGGAGGCAGATTGACCCAGTTTATTACTCGTTAAAAAATTGGTTTCCGTAAGACGACGACAATAATTTATTGGGGAGGGACTGCAGCATTACCAGTCAAATCGGCTAAGAGGGCAAGTCCCACATCCTATATTTTCAAGTAGTAAAGAGCCTATCTAAATCCGCTCTTTCTCTTCAACTACACTACCTCCAGATAGCTTTCGGTATTTAGCGTACGAATATTATTAATGACTTCTGGTTTGATATGTGGGGTAAAAAGTGATGCGGATTTTCGATCATCATGAATCTCCATCTGCATCTCTTTGGCCAAGGCTTTTGCTAGATCGCCAATTCGTCTAGCGTACGCCTCAGACTTTCCTTTGGCAATGAAGTGATCCACCACTCCAGTACGGATCGTTTCATACTTATCAACCAGCAATAGCATTTGCTTCTGCGTCTTACCACTTACACTTTTCCCCATCATCTTCATCCTTTCTCGCAGCTTGCTTGCTGAGTATCCCAATATTTCTGAGCGATGTTTCCACCAATTGGCAGCATTCCCGCCATTGCGCTTTTCGTATAGTTTAAGGTGTTCCTTTTCAGAAGCCTCTTGGCAGGACATTAGACTCATGGCTTTTGCCAATTCTAAGGCGGTAAGAATTTGATCCTGATTCATCAATACTGAAGTCTCCTCTTCATCTTCCAAAGAGAATAGCCACTTGGCATACTTTCTTTTCACCTTACTCTTGGAGTTAAGGGTAATCAGTTTTGCCAATTCGATCGATATATAGAAATCAGATAAAATCGGATTGTCCTTGATCTTTCTTGGCGCGAAATCCGTCATTCGGACTGGCTTACGAATTCCATCTCTGAATTCGTAAATCTCGTTAAGCCAGCGTCTGACATTCGTGGAATAGTGATGATCTTGTAGTTGCAAGGCCTTATGTAAGTTAGTTGCTGTAACTACTTTTGTTCCTTTTTTGCTAACTAAGATTTGTAGTTCCATCTTTCTGATTATATGATTACACTACAAAAATACATTTTTTGTTTTAAAAAACAAATTATTAAAACAAAAAGTAATAAATAATCAACAAACAAAAACAAACCTACAAACCATTATATAACTGCACTTTACACAACCAAGAGAACTATCATACTCTATTAACAGCAGTAAAACCAGGGCGTTACATAGCTGCTTTTGCCATCAAAACAGTAATAATTTAGTGTTTATTGTTTGAAAAATCAACAAAAAACACAATTTTGTTTTATTCAAAAAAGGTAAACTATTTAACTTTTTTAGTTATACAATATAATTAATGGCAAAAAAGTGAGCATGGAACATAAGGGTGATCCATAGCAATAGCCTCAACACAGATGGGAAACTAGTTATACTCTTCTCCTTCACAAGTGTGTGCCTATTAGTAAGATGTGTACATGCATAAGGACAAACGGACGATCAATTGGATTGCAAACGACTCGCTTCCTGCAGTATTTGGTTTAAGCTGGAATTTCCAGCTTCCAATTGTAAACCTCTTTGGCTGATCTGAACCGCATTACCATATTGGCCGGTTGCCAGATAGACAGAGGCTATGTCTTGCAAGAGTTGCACATTATTCGGCGCAACCTGAATTCCATAGTTTAGGTATTGCAGGGCCAAAGGATAGTTTCGTTGTTCTTCCGCCAGCAGTTGAAATCCCGCTCGGTGGTAAAATTGCGCTAGCTTATTCCGATCTGCTTGTCCATTGAGATAAACCATGTATTGGTCCAGGAAGCTAACATGCCGGGCCCGTAGCAGGGAGTAAAATTCCTCCAGTAATTTATCCAGATTACCATCCATTTGGTAGAGTCCAGCGACCAAACCGCCTTTACAAGTGACCGCATCGCTATAGGTGGGATAGATCTCTAGTGCACGGTTGACGTAGGGCAGGGCTTCCTCGTACAACTGCTTGCGTTGCGTCTGGTCATTGGTTTGTAGGCCAGCTTGATAGAGGGAGTAGGCCATATAACTATTCGCTCGTGCACTATTGGTCGAACCTTAATTGCTGCTCTATTCAAACTCATCTCGTCTTTCCAAGCCGGAATTCGAGCCCAGGATTTAAAAGTGAACCCAATGGCAAAAAGCCCCAACAAGGCCCAACCAAGTTGTTTTGTCCAATTGAATGTCGCCAGTACCTTCGGTAGCAGATCCCAAACCAAATATGCCAAAAGGACAGTAGCGCCCACGGAGGGCATGTAAAGAAAGCGCTCGTTCATCGGTGCTCCTACCGGAAAAACTATATTGGAAACAATGGATAGGGTGAGGATGTAATAGGCAATTGACCAAGATATGATCGGTCGCTGCTTCCATTGCCTGATCATGATCCAAAGCAATCCTAGATAAAGCGCCAGAGAAACCAGCGCTCTGGCATCCAACCAATTGATAATCGGAACTTGATAAGGGTAATAATCATGTGTCAATGGGTGCGGAAAAAACAACAGTTTTATATACTGCCCCAAAGTATACATGATCGTAGCATACTTTTCACCGAAGGTAGCCCCATAAAAAGGATTATTCATAATGCCCGTAACCTCCTGTCCACTACCTAATAGATAGCCAATCACCCCAACCCGAATTCCTAAGTATATTAGAAAAGTGAGTATCAAAGGACCAGTGGCCCATCCCAATTGCTTGAGCGAAGCCCCTCTAAACAGAAATAAGGTCAATGGAATGACGGCGATAAAGGTCAAGGCATTCTCCTTGGCCATCAGGGCCACGAAAAAGCTGACAGCAGCCATCACTAATGAAAAAACCTTCTTATGATCAATATATCTGATGGAGTAATACAGGGTCGCAAGCGCGAACAGTAGCGCTAAAATCTCGTCTCGCCCCTTAATATTGGCTACTACCTCTGTATGTACGGGGTGCAGCACAAATAGGAGACTAGCCCAAAACGGAATATTTTGCCACCACTTCTTTCCCTTTATGGAAAGAAATTGAGACAGTACACGAAAAAGCAATACCCCACTTAAAGCATAGAAAAGCATATTGAAAAAATGGCTCCACCTCGGAGAAGGGCCCCAGATTCCATATTCTATCGCAAAGGTCGCCAAAGAAAGCGG
>CAJXPD010000125.1 GCA_913057785.1 uncultured Lewinella sp.
TCTTCTGCCAATTGATTGGTGGAAAAAAGTGCGTTTTCCATCTGCTTACTGGAAATTTCATTGGCTGTCTTTTCATCATCAGTCAATGACTTAATTTGCAGAAGGGCGTAGAATAAAAAGGGTAAGACAATGAATAGTACTAGTACAATAAAGAGTCGGCTAGTTTTGCTCATCTAGTTTGAATAGTCATGCTCAAACCAAACATAGACTAATTGCTACTGTTCGATTATTCAGGTGATTTATGTTGAGACAATTTCACATTTTATTGTTAGGGAGTCAACCGCAACTGCAATTAATTTGTTTTGGCTAACCTCGACACAACGTCCCATCCTACTTTAGCGCATCACAATTCTTAGTTCTGCCAATTGAAGAGTACAGTCCGCAGATTCGGCCATAGTAATCATTCTCCTAACTATTGGTCTGGCAAACAATATGAAAAAAGCCTTCCAGATAATCACTCTGAAAGGCTGCTATAGTTCTTGGGATCATACCAGAGTTAGTACTCTGTTTTTATCAATATTGTATAGGTTAACTATTTCACCTAGATTATATAGTTAAAAATATGCTTGCCTAATTCATCCAAGCTTCAATAGCTAAAGCTCCTTCCTGCTCCCGAACCTTATTGAAGTCCTCAAAGGCAAGAGATTTCGCTCCTGAAATAGCACTTTGGATGGCCTCAGCCTCTTCTGCTAAGTGCTTATTGTCATTGAGGGCATAGAGAATAAAACTTGGACAATCGATAGATTCTATTTCGCTGATATCCAAGTTTATATTAATCAATGCTTCGACTGATGCTTTAAGTCTAAGGAGCTTTTCTGTTCGTCCGTTTTCTAGATCTTTGCGGAGTACTTTGCTAAGAGATTGCAAGTGCGCTGAATTTTTCAAGAGTCGATAGGCGAAAGGAGCGGCTTTATTTATGATACCTGAACCAAGTAATGGGAGTAATTGGAGATAGGCGGGCATTTTCAACTGGAGAAAGGGGCAAATCAGTGTCAAGGATTTAGGTTTGCGTGATAGTTTTTTCCAAGCTTTGATTATAGTAGTAGCCCCTAGTGAAGCCCCAACTAGGTGGTAGTCTTCTTCCTTCTGATTGAGGTAGTTGGCTAAATCATCAGCCAAGGTTTCGATATCGAAGGAGATCTCGTCCGCCTTGTACTGGGTTCCAGATTTCTCACGAGATTCGAAATATTCAACAGATTGATTTTCCGATAGCTGCTCAATAAAAGGAGTCCATTCCTGAATCTTAGCCCGCCAATCTGGGACAAAGACTACTTCTTCTACTCCGGGGCTTTTCTGAAATCTAACCACTCGATTGCCTACTTCACCATTTTGGAAAAAGAAGGTATATCTATCAAGCCCTTTACTGGGTTCACGATAGTACTGGCTTAGGGTGTTGCCGGAAGCGGGATAGGATAGGGTAAGGGGTGCTGCAAGAGTAGAACTAATAGGACAAATCTGGTTTCGCTGAAAAAAAGAGGATTCTTGTATCTGCTGAATGAAGTTCATCTTAGTTGAGTTAATAGTTTGTAGCTAACGAATGGATTTCAAGCAGTTGATGGGGTATTGACTGATTATGGGAAGGTTTAAGCCCAGTTTTTTGATTGATCTACAATTTCTGTGAGAATCACATCCTTGTCGCTTAGTTGAGCGGGTGGGGTTTGGATGCTTTGGTATAGGGCTATTCCACAAAGGGCGAAGAGGATGAAAATACAGATCACTGAACCTCTTAGCCATAGAGCTATATCGTGATCAGGAACAGTGGTTTGAGCAACGAGGAGTGGGGAACTGGCTAGTTTTGAGGTGGTGCTGAAGCAGTACACTAATGGCTTGAACATGTTCTTTGTTTTTGAAAGTTCTTGAAACTTACAGCACAAAGATGCAGGTAATGGAGTCTCGGCGAATCCACCTTTAGGGGGAAACGTGAAATATCCCCCAAAAGGGGGAGAAAAGAGAAGGAAGGGTCTAATCTAGCAAGCCAAACTCATAGGCTGCCTTCACTAGGCCGGCGGAATTCTTTGCATTGAGTTTTCGCAGGAGGCTTTTGCGATGGCTGATGACTGTACTACTGCTGATGAATAGTGTCTGCGCAATTTCTTCGGTGGTTTGTTCTTCTACGATGAGGCGTAAGACTTCCTTTTCCCGCCTCGTAAGCTTTTGAATGAAGTCAGAACTGGTAGGCTTTTTGGGCTGATGCATGGCCGATATTAAGCTCTGGGTGACGGCCTGGCTGAAGAACTGCTGACCTGTCATGACGTGCTCTACAGCTTGTATAATCTCCGCCTTTCCCGAATTCTTAAGGATATACCCATCTACGCCCGCTTTCGCCATTTTGGAGATATAGGCGGCTTCGCTATGCATGGTAAGTGCAATGACCTTAGTAGCAGCATGGGTTCCTTTGATCTCTTTGCAAACTTCAATTCCGTTCTTATCTGGCAGATTGATATCCAGTAATACCACTTCGATAGCCTGTTGCTGCAAGGCCTCCACTGCTGCTTTCCCGGTTAAGGCCTCCGCCACGATCTCAATCGTAGGATGTTGTTCAAACATCGCTTTCACCCCATCAATTACTACTTGATGGTCATCTACGATCAATATTCTAATCTTTGCTGAGGCCGCCATAATTGGAAATAGGTATACTAATGCTAAAAGTTGTGCCTTCGTCGGGTCGGGAATCTATGTCTAACTGTCCATGTAAAGATAAGGCTCTTGTTTGGATACTTTCTAATCCAAGCCCAGCTTGGAATTGCTCAGCCTGCTTATCAAACCCTTTTCCATCATCTTCCACCGTGATAATTAGTTGTTGATCTTCCAGTGTTAGCTGTACGATTACCTCCTTCGCCTCTGCATGTTTCAGCACATTTCGTAAGAGTTCTTGAACCATTCGGAACACATTGGTGGCCACGATATCATCTTTCAGGTTCTCAAGACCGAAAGGAATATAGGTGACCGAAAGCTCGGGTTTGCCCTTTTCGATCGTGGCACACATTCTCCTCACGGCATCTTCTAAGCCATATTTACCGAGGCTTCCTGGTATCATATCATGTGAGATTTCTCGAACATTCTGGCAAGCCTCATCAATTAACTCCTCAGCAATGTGGAAGCTATTCATGGTCTTCAATTCCGGAACTTGGTGACTTAGGGTGTTAACGCGAAGTTTGGCTGAGGCCATGATGGCACCCAGGCTATCATGAAGATCCCGGGCTATTCGGACTCGCTCCTGTTCCTCACCTTTGATCATGGCTCGAAGGAGCTGGGATTCCTTTTCCTTTTGCAGTGCTGAGAGGCGTTGCGCACTCAATTGCTTGTTTCGTCGATTGATAATAATGACAAAGGCACTTAAGGCCACGAGCAGCAAGATGCCAATTAGTAATAAGATATTATCAAAAGCTTGTTGTCTTAGGACGCTCTGTTGTTGCTCCAGTTCGGCTTTTTGTTGGGCGATTTCCTTGTCTTTCTTTTCCGTTTGAAAACGTTGATCCATCTCCTGCACAATCATGGCTGTTTCCTCGTTTAACAAGCTATCTTGAATAGTCTTATGGATCCGATAGTGATGTAATGCCGATTGGAATTGACCGAGTTTTTCGAAGTGTCGACTTTTGAGCCGGTGCGTCTCTTCTAGACTGCTCAAATTTTGGCTGGAAACAGCCATTTGTTCTGCTTTATTAAGTAAGGGTAGTAAGGATTGATGGTCCTTCGTCTGGAGAAGTACCTGGCATAAATCCAGCAACGTGTTCAACTCCCCGATTCTATCTTGTTCCTGTTGATACACTTCCAATGCCTCAGAAAGGGCTGCCTTGGCTTCGAGGAATCGAGACGGGCTATTTTCTACCGCTGCCATTTTGACCAAGATATTTGCAAGTTGTTTCTTACTGTTCAAACCTTGGTAAAGGTGCGCTGCTTTCTGAAAAGAAGCCAATGCGCTATCCTGTCTATTGAACTCAAGATGGACATCCCCCAAAGTGACGAGACTTTGAGCTTCCAGGAAAGGGATTTCATTCTGTTGAGCCAGAAGCACGGCCTGATTAGCATATTTCTCCGCCGGTAGCAATAATCTTTCATCCAGATACACTCGGGCAATATCTAGACTGATATTGGTTTGACTTAGGGTATCTTGTAGATTTTCAGCCTGCTGTAAGGCCAAGATTAAATTGGATTGGGCCTCCTGATACCGACCCACCTCCAAGTGCAAATTCCCCACCGTGATATAGTCACTTAGTAACCCCATCTCGTCTCCAATCACTTGCTTGATCTCTATGATTTTGTTGAAGAAAAAGATGGCAGAGTCTACTTCTCCGCTGGAATGATAAATGGTCGATATTTGATTCAATAACTGCCCATAGTATTCGATGTTTTCCTCTTCTTCAGCAAATAGTGCTGCCTCCTTCAGTAGTGCCATGGCTTGATCATCTTGACCCTCCATACGGTGCATCATGGCTCTGAGATCATATATTCTAGGCAGCAGTTCGCTTTTGATTAAGCTGTTTTTCCTTTGCTTTGCTCTATCGAGAAACTGGGTGGCCTCTGCGAGTTTTTCTATTTCCGAATACATTAAGGCCAATTGATAGGCGGCATGAATTACTCCTTGCTCTTGCTTCAGTTCTTCATAAACGGAAAATGCTTGTCTGAGCTCTTGTTCTGCTTGTTGATATAGCCCATCATGGAAGGCTACTATCCCGTTGATGAAGTCAGTAGTAGCCTTACATACGCCATTTCGATTTTCCGAGGTTTCGCCTAGCTGTTCTTTGATAAGCTCCAATGCTTCATAGTCCTCGGCCTCCAGCAGCTGGACAATGTCCTTTAGTGGTGCCACACATTGATGTTCTTGACCTTTTGCCAGGCCGACTAGGAGTAGTAAACCGATGAGACAGATTCCGGTACGCATATTGGCCGTTTTCAAGGATTAAAAGTGGAGTGTCAGCGTCGATCTAAAAGTATTTTGTTCCCAATTGGGTCGATCTGCCTTATACTGTAGCAAGTAATTGGTACGCAGCAGCAGGAACCGGTTGATTTTGTATCCCATTCCAAAATTATGCGCTTCCACTCTGCTATCCCATTGACTATCTTCTAGCTTTGAAAAGCTGATAAAATCAAATCTATAGGCCAGATAAAGACCCGAGATAAAAGGTGTTTCGTATCGCAATTGAGTAGAAAAAGCCATACTGCTGAATTCGACTTCATTGGCCCCGAAGGTGGCAGAATCTCTATCAAATACGGGAGCTCGATACCAGGCTCCAATAACTTCACCCGTTAATTCCCAAAAACCAATCCCTGTGCGCCAATCCGTCCCCAAAAGCCATTGCTTTGGGTGAGCCGGCAACTGATCGAAGAGGCTGGTTCGTTGTACAAAGGTTCCTGTACTCAAAGATACACCCTGCTCCCAAAAGTAGGCTGGCCGGTATCTTAGACGTGTACTGATCCCCCAGTTTTCTCTCGCAAATGGGCTATCCAGAATGTTAGGGGAAGAGTTGCCGATAGACAGGGACCAAATCCATCGATCCGCTTCATCGATGTCCCAATCAAATTTCAAACCCTGTGTATATCCTCCATAATAAACCATGGTACTACCCCAAAACACCATTTCGTCAACTTCTGTCTTTGTTTCACCCAGATCGTCCACATAACCGAGTTGAGCAGCGACGTTTTGGTAGAAGGAATAGGCCAGTGGGATATTGATAAAAGTGCGGTCCTTGGGGTGTTGTCTTTCAGTGAATGATCCAAAGGGTATAATGTAGCGTCCCAGGGCCAACCGCCAAGATTGCTTTTTGGGTTGATATTGAATAAAAGCTGCGGGCATTAAGAAGGCATCTAATGCTTGATTTGCATTTCGTTTTAACTGAGCTCGAACTTGAATGACCCAATTGGAATCCAATTGCGCAGTGGTTACTAGATTGATGTCTGAAAATCCCAGCCTCCAATCCAGTTTGTTCTTGTGGATCTGATTGTAGAAGTAATGACTATTGGCTTGGGCTTTTGATAGTTCTAGATCTGCCCAGGCATTCCAATCTAGCTTTAGCTGTGCCAGAAGACTGAGCGGTAGGAAGATAGATATGGTGGTCCAAAGCGCTAGTTTTTTCACGAGCATCAGGCTTTATTTTTGAGATTGATATCCTTTTTCACGACTCTTCCCCGCTCTAAGCTCACGGGTTCTCGGTGTGCCCTGAAGGCGGGATGATACACCCGAAGCTCATATTCGCCATCGGGGAGCCCAGAAATAGTATAGGTGCCATTAGCTTTAATCTTGGTAAAATAAGGGGTGTCCAGGCTTAAGATTACGGCTCCCATCTCCGGATGGATATCGCAACCCAGTTTAACTACTCCGACCTTGCTAATCTTTTTGGCATAAACATTCCCTGGTGGTCGTCGGCCAATATTGAAACGTGCCTTCGGTGTGAGGCTGTAGATGTTGTGATAATGTTCGTCTTCATTGAGCAGGTACACAGTAGATTCTGCGGTGATGGCTACAATATTGGGGAAAAAGGTCTTTTCGCGTTGGGTAATTCGAGCATCCTTCTGGACGAACTTGGCTTGAAAACTCTTTGGATGAAGGCTGATGTAAATATTTCTCGAGGGAACATTTAGTCCATCTAGCCGGTTTTTTTCTGCAGATCGGTTAGGATTAGGACTCCGATAAGACTTCCCTCTTTGTAGTAAGGTTGGGCTGAAATCTGGAAGTAGTATCTCACCTTGTATGGTGTTGTTTCCAGATTGACCAAAGCAAAGATTAGTGGTGATGATAAGTAGAAAAAAGGTCCATTTGATCATCTATATAAGGTGTTGTTTAAGGGGAGTTAATAAGACGAATTAACAACGAAAGGGGAAAATACTTTATTTCCATGAGAAAGGGGTAGACCCAGCGTGTGTTCGTGCACTTCTGATGGGCTGGAAAAGTAAATGGCTGAGCGGGAATTAGTTCGTGCTGAATGATCCAATCGAATAAGTAAGCTATTCGCAGTTTCAAACCACGAATAGCTTACTTATTCGATTGGAACCAAGAGAAAAGAGTATTGATACGGTCCAGGAGGTAGGGTATACTCCTCGTGCACTAGGCGTCCCCAGGAGTTATCCCCTCCGACGCCCATTTGTTTGTAATCAATATTCCAGGTGATGAAATCCCGTGGATAGAGATCTGCACCATGTTTGCTAGTGACGGGGACTAGACCGGATGCCGACTCTGCTCCTTTTTCTCCCGCCACAAAACCCAGGTCTTCCACGCTGAATGGCCAAGCACTCATGGACAGTGGCGATGAAAGGGCCACGGCCTTCCATCCCATTCCTTTTTCATTTTGCAAGCTCATCCAACGTACTTCCGTTTTGTTTCCGGTTTCCTGTGGTCTAGAGTAGATGTGGACCTGATCCCAGACGGCACCTTTCCAAAAGCCGATTTCGCCTGATGCCTTTCGGTCCCAGTACGTTTCATGTGGCCCTTTTCCATACCATTCCATAAACCGGAAGTCAGCAGGCATAGAGAGTTGTAGGCCGACTTTGGGTAGCTTAGGTAAGTCTGCCGCAATTCCGCTTAGTTTATAATCTACCTGTATATGACCACTGGCTAAGATGGTATATTGTACTTCTACTAGACTTTCCTCGATGTCTGGCAAGCGATATTGAACCTCCAACGTAACCTTCTCTTTGGAGTGGGCTATCGGTAACTTTAGTTTGCCGATCGCTTTTTCACCACTGGTTTTCCAAATGGATGCCCACTCTTGCATTCCATTTCCAAGGTCATTGTCTGTAGGTGGCCGCCAAAAATTGGGTCGTAGCGGGCTATGTAGAAAAGGGATTCCTTTATAGGTATAGCTGTTGATTGTTCCGGTTTCCTTATCCACCTCCAATGCAAAATGATCACCAATAATTCGTACTGTTTTATCTAATGCTCTCAATTGCAGTCCACCTTTGACCTTGTCTCCGGGAGGGATTTGCTTGCTGGAGGAAGGGCTGAGTAGAAATTGCTCCCAGGCTATTTCATGGCCGATGGGCAGCATGGGTAGTTCTTTATTGGTAAGGGCACTGATCTTCAAGAAATACTCTTTATTAACCTGTAGAGGTGTTCCGCTTAGGTCTACCTTGAAAGAGAGGGTTTGCTGTGGAGCGACCGGGATTACCCCTAAATTCCCTTCTGCTATTTCTACCCCATCTTCGCGGAGTGACCATTGAATATTCAAATCAGCTGTACCTGCGAAGAACTGTTTATTAAGGAGCTCAAAAGTTAAGTTACTTTGGTCGATGGCTTTAAACTTCACGGGTTCGTAGACCTTCTTTACTTCGAATAAATGGGGATGAGGTTCTCGGAAAGGATTCACCAAGCCATTGTTCAAAAAATTACCGTCCGTAGGGAGGTCCGGATGATAGTCATGGCCATAGGCTAGGTATTTCACTCCTTTGTCATTGGTATATTCAAGAGCCTGGTCCACCCAGTCCCAGATAAAGCCGCCTTGTAATGCAGGGTAGGTTTCAATGGCATTCCAATAGTCCTGTAGATTGCCTACGCTATTTCCCATCGCATGGCAATACTCGATCATGATGGCTGGCCGGCTGGGAGATGATTTGGCATAGTTCACCAGCTTTTCGAGGCGAGGATACATGGGGCAAAATATATCTGTATATCCTTCTTGTTCCGCTGGTTCATATTGTACCGGACGAGTGGGATCATTGTCTTTCAACCATTGGTAAGTAGCCTCAAAGACCTTTCCGTGCCCCGCTTCATTACCTAAGGACCAAATGATGATGGAAGGATGGTTTTTGTCTCGATGAAACATGCTTTGTGTCCGATCCAGATGGGCAGGTAACCAACTCATTTCATTTCCAATCTGTGTCTCCTCAGCATTAGCCAAGGGATGACTTTCGATATTTGCTTCATCAATTACATAGAGGCCATATCGGTCGCATAAGTCATACCATTTTGGATGATTAGGGTAATGGGAACTACGAACAGCATTGATATTATGCTGTTTCATCAATTGGATATCCTGCAGCATGATGGCTTCATCAATGACATGTCCCGTCAAAGGGTGTGTCTCATGCCGATTCACCCCCCGAATATAAATGGCCTGGCCGTTGACTAGCAATTGCCCATTTTCAATCTCCACGCTCCTAAATCCAATCTGATCGGCTACTACTGCTAAAACTTGGCCATCAGTGGTGCGGAGCACCATTACCAGTTGATATAGGTTGGGGATCTCCGCACTCCATTGCTTGACCGAAGGGATAAGCTTCTCGAAGGTGAGTACTTTTTGTTCTGAGCCCGCAAGTCTTACTCCTTTTTCCTCCTTATGGATCAAGGTGTTTCCCCCTTGCAAATCATACAAGCTAACCTGCACCTGTACTTCCTGAGGCTTGTTTTGCTGATTGACTACCTCAATATCAGTTGTAAACAACCCATCTTTATACGCTTCATCCAGCTTGCCTCGAGCAAAGAAATCTCGCATATGCACCCGCGGTCGAGCGTAGAGGTAAACCTCTCGTTCAATTCCCGACAAGCGCAGCATATCCTGACTCTCGACATAGCTGGCATCACTCCATCGGTAAATTTGTAGCGCAATGGTATTTTGACCCGGCTTAACATGATCCGTAACATCAAATTCTGCTGGTGTCTTAGAGCCCTGTGAAAACCCAACAAATTTTCCATTTACCCACACATAAAGTGCCGATTTCACTGCCCCAAAATATAATTGAATACTTTGGCCTTCCCAGTCTATCGGAATCGTAAAGCTCCTTCGATAAGACCCAACCGGGTTGTAGTCCTGGGGCACCTTTGGCCAGGAGGTTGTAAAGGGATATTTTTCATCTAAATAGATCGGATATCCATACCCATGCACCTCCCAATTCCCTGGCACTGGGAAATCGACCCAGTCATCATCCTTATAGTTAATTTGCTCGAAGCCATCCGCCTTATCCGCTGGATCACGAACCCAATGGAACTTCCACAATCCATCCAGGGATAGAAAACGATTCGATTGCTCCATCTCGCCTTGCCAAGCCAATTGCTCATTTTCGAAGGGGAATAACTCAGCATGAGCCTGCGTCTTATTGATGCCAAAAATCTCATGATTTTCATGATGATTCTGGGCGATAATTGACTGTGATAGTACAAAAAGAGATAGGGTGGTAAAAAGGTATTTCATGCTGCTGGATTGTGGTGGTATAGCTTAGGGCTTTTCGGATAAGGAAAGGGGGTAAGATAATTGATTTGGAAACTAAACAAAACAGCTGTGCGTAGTTTTAAACTACGCACAGCTGTTTTGCTTTGTAGTTGACCACTAAGCCGATGCTACCTGAGGAACAGCTTCCGCCTGATAAGCAATGATATTATCTATCATGCCGTTGAAGATAAAGTAGTGGAAGGGCAGTACAGCATACCAATACAAACGGCCCCACAACCCATGTGGACGGAAGGTTGCGGTTTGATATAAGGTAAAACGGCCCCGATCTTCCATCAACTTGAACTCCAACCAGGCTTCTCCCGGTAGTTTCATTTCTGCAAATAATAGTAGTCGACCTTCTGATTGATTGGCAACTAATACTCTCCAAAAATCCAGGGCATCACCAGCCTCTATGTCTTCCATACGAGTTCGACCCCTTCTCAGACCTATCCCGCCAACTAATTTATCGAGGTATCCCCGGAATTTCCACAGCCAGTTTCCGTAATACCAGCCTCGTTGTCCCCCGATGGACCAGATATTACTTAGTACACGTTCTACATCCTCAGCTGCAACAACGCGCTCCCTTTCATCACTAAAACAGCCATACCGGGGCACTTTGATGTATTGCCCGAGATTCTTATCCCCTAAGCTGGATACAAAGCTATCTTTCCAGCTGGATGGAGTGGCATCTTTTTCAATAATCGATAGCGCCTGCTTGATACAGGTGCGGTAATCATACTGCTGAATGCCCAATTCCTCAAAAAGCGTATTGGGACGGCCAATGATGTCATGCTTCATGCTCTCCACCAGGTTGACAGCTAGTGGGTAGGAGGTCGAGGTAATGAAATACAACCAGTAGCTGGATAATCGCGGTGTCATCACCGGCAAGGGAAAAATCCACCTGGCCAAGCCGCGGACTTCAGCATAAGTCTTCAACATCTGTTGATAGGTCAAGACCTCTCCTCCACTGACATCAAATTGGCGATCGTAATATTTTGGCTGTCCGAGAATGCCAACTAGTATTTCCAAGATGTTGCGAATACCGATGGGTTCACAGCGGGTCTTTAGCCACTTGGGGGCCACCATAACAGGGAGCTTCTCCACGAGATCTCTGATGATCTCAAAGGAGGCACTGCCAGAGCCTACAATAATACCCGCCCGGATAGCTGTCAAAGGAACGCGGCTTTGATTTAGGATCTTTTCCACTTGCCAGCGAGAAGAAAGGTGAGGGGAGAGGATATCCTGTTGACCAATGATTCCCGTCAGGTAAATGATTTGCTGGGCAGCGGACTGATCCATTAGCTTCACAAAGTTTTGTGCGGCCTTGGCTTCCTTTTCCTCAAAATCGCCAACGCTGGCGCTCATGGAATGAATAAGGTAAAAAGCCGCATCAAATTCGGTGGGGGCAAAAAGATTGTCCACCTCCTTCAAAAAGTCAATTTCGAAGATGGTAATGCTTGAGCGGTATTCCTTCGCGATATGATATCGCTTGCGATCTCTTACGCAAGCAATCACCTCGTGACCTTGCTCAATTAATAGCGGAGTAAGTCTTTTGCCAATGTAACCATTGGCTCCAGTGAGAAGAATTTTCATCGAACAAATAGGCTTATACTATTCTTAAAAGATGAAATCCTAAGATATGTTCACGTCTAGGCAGCTTTCTGGACTAATTGAAGAGTTCTGCGTAGTTTTCGAATAGTTGTGCGTAGTTTCAAATTACGCACAACTATTCGAAAACTAGCGCTCACTATTAATCGGTGGCGGTCCCGGAGGCACCATGCCTTTATATACATAATCTCCTTTGCGCTCTTTAAATTCTGCTTTGACCTTTTCTCTCAATTCTGGGTCTTCGAAGAGATCGACCATGGTCATGGAGAGGGCCTTGGCAGCGTAGGCCATGCCTTTGTGACCAATCGACATGCCGCCACAGGCAACGACAGCCCAAGAGTGCCATGGCGTGCCTTTAGGAGCTGTGGTGGCACCCATTCGAATGGTCGGTACAACGAAACTCACATCTCCGACATCCGTAGAGCCGCCCATGGGGTGTTCTTGGGTTTCTTCGAGAGGTGAAATAATGGATTCGATGCCAACTTGTTCTTTGCCCGTTGCTTCCTGAATCTTTTTAGCGAAGGCTTGTTCCTTTTCGGTATATTGTATGGCCCCTAGGAATTCTAGATTTTCCTGGAGACGGGCTCCTCCGGTACGATTGACCAAGATTTCATGGATCCCGGAGACCAAGTTGACCTCATGTTCGACATTGGCCATGATGGCGGCTCCTTCCGCCATCCGTTCTACTTGTTTCCATACAACCTCCATGTTAGATCTTTTGGTGTCCCGCACTCGCACCCAGATGCGAGAGTAATCTGGCACCACATTCACTACCTTGCCAGCATCTTGAATGTGGTAATGGATACGCACAGTGGGATGTATATGTTCTCGATACATATTGATACCATCCGTATATAGTTCCAAGGCATCGGAAGCACTGCGGCCGTTCCAAGGGTCGGCAGAGGCGTGGGCGGCCTGTCCGCGGAACTCTACAATGAAGTCTACCAGGGCCAAAGAGCTTTGTACATCTGCTTTGGTTTCTGCGGCAGGGTGCCAATCCATGACAATATCTGCATCCTCAAACAATCCAGCTCGGATCATCCATAGTTTACCGAAGAACTTCTCCTCGGCGGGCGTACCATAGAAACGGACGGTACCTTTGAGTTTCCCCTCGGCAATTAGTTCTTTGATCGCTATCGCAGCGCCTAAGGAGGCAGTGCCGAATAAGTTATGGCCACAGCCATGCCCGGCGGAGCCAGGATTAAGTGGAGCTTTGTGTGGAACAGTTTGCTGAGAAAGACCGGGAAGGGCATCGAATTCTCCGAGTATACCAATCACTGGGGAGCCAGAACCAAATTCTGCTGTGAAAGCAGTGGGTATCTCCGCGACTCCTCTTTTCACAGTGAAGCCATGTGCTTCCGCGAAATCAGCTAATGCCTTCGCGGACTGGGTTTCCTGGAAAGCAATTTCTTCGAATGACCAAATTTTGTCGCTTAGGTCCGTCAATTCCTGATACTTCTGATCAATAGTGGCTATAACAGCCTCCTTATTCTCGTTAAATTTCAACTTGCCCTGAGCAGTACTCAGTGTGCAAAAGGCACAAAGCAAAAGCATGGTAGATAGAACTCTCATTGTGTTAGCATCATATTTAATGGATAAATGGTGCAAGGTGATCCGTATCCAAACAGTTTTTGTCTCCCCTTACATAAAGCGATTTGCTTCTCACTAATATAATGAGTTTGTTGCTATCCTGTTTATCTTGGTGCGAGTCAGAATCGTACCATTGAGTAACTAAGTATCTTCAGCAAAGTTGATTATCTTGATTTCTAATCAAGTCTAAAAAAAATGAACAGGATTTTACTCGAGGCGGTGGGAATCTTAGTTTTGATTATCATCACACAGTACGTTATCGATTTCAGCTCTGAGGATAAACTAATTAATAGAAGCCCACTTACCTTCTTTAGTATTGCGATTGCTTCCTCCTTGATCATTGCTTTTGTGAATGTTAAGTATATCCGAAAGGACCGAGATGATCAATCGTAACGAAATTCTCACGTCCAAATCTCGCTTGTTGCCAATGTTGCTTTTCCTATTTTAGGGAATACTAGCTTAAGGCTTTTCAATCCAAATAACCGTTGGCACGCCGATATTGATTTCATGTAAATTGGTCAGATATGCATAACGACTCCTTTGGTGCGCAATTCTAGATTCATTGGCTCGTGGGTCGTAAGGATGCACACAATACAGCGCTTCTTGCTGGCTATTGTCATAGCAAGGGAGCCAAAAGTAATTGGCTTTGTTAAATCCCACGGCTTGTAAAAGTGCCACCCTATCTTTGGCTTCGTTCTCTTGTTCATAGAACTGATCCACTAATAGTAATCTTCTGCCGGGAAAGGACAGATAGTGGCAAGTAATGGTATTGGTTTCCTCAGGAAATGGACTGTTGGAGTGCGGAGCTCTTAGATTTGGGGAAGCGCTAAGGTAACTCGTGGATGTAGATGCAGGAGGAGCTGTATCTTCTTGTTTGGCGATTTGCACGGACTGTTGCCAAGGGGGAATCAGAAATAGGAAACAGAAGAGGACCCCAGCTGCGACCATGGAATGGACTTGTAGACGATACCTGTACTGAGCTTGGGTAGGCTTACCATATCCCCTTTGCTTTTTGGTCTTCCTAATTCGCTTCAAGGCGAGCGGCGCATTCTTATAATAGTGCGAGTAATCTGTAACATCGGATCGAGTGCTAAATCTAGGGTGGGCATGAACTTTAGGACTTCCTGCTTCAGGAACAACCAGCAATCCTATTCCCGCCTTTCGGCAATGTTGCAACAAACGATGGAATTGATCTTCTTTAGAAAGGCTATCAATTCCAATTGCTAACCAGCGTTCATCGGCAGGATATTGTCTGAGTTGTTGCAGGGCTCCGATTTTCGCATGTCTTTTCAAACCGAGGGGTTGAATCGTGGAAATGTAAGCTTTCACCATCCAGATCCAGCAAGCCCCCATCAACAAGGCTAAAAAGGGGTCGAGTACTTGACGTACACCAGCCATCCAGGCTAACAACCAAATGAAGGCAAAAGAACAAACTGCCATTTTCAAACCATCATCAACAATTTTGGCTAGGTCGATCTGTTCGACTAGACTCCGGAGGGTATTGGAAGATTTTGCCTCCAGAGAAGCGACAAATGGATTTCGACCCTTCTGCCGAAAGATGATAAGCCCATCCGCCCGCTTACCCTCAGTTGTGTAAGCTTCCAATTCTTTATAGATGATTCCATTGATCGGACATCGTCGATAGTATTCCTGATGCAAGAATTGAAGTGCCTTCTTCTTGATGTAGCCCTCGGGCAGTTTCTTCTTCACTCAATCATGCTTTATTGCCTCTTTAAGTTACAAATAATCTATTGTTTTATAGGGAGTTTTGGTTTAGGTTTTCTTTCAATGTAACAAGTGGTAGATAGAAGTTATATTTATGTGATTAATTGTGTTTTGTTTCGCCTGCCATGTAGTCGCCCTCCATTGACCTTTTGCCTTATCCTATCCGATTTGGGGCAATAAGACATTTCTTCTGGAAGAAAAATCATATGTGACTGGGGCTTTGATCAAAATGCTTTTTCTTGCAAGGGCAAATGCTGGACTGATGCCTTTGCCTACCACAAGAAAAATGAAGAACGGGCTAGGGGAGTGGTATGACCTTCCTTCATCCAATCAATTAGAGCTGTATGACTAATCGAAGAAAGTTTTTGCAACAAGCTGCTGGTTCTGCGATCGGGATGGCCGTTTTACCCACGAGCAGCTTCGCCATTATCCATAAACCTAAACCTGTAGCTGACCTGATTATCGGTCAAAACACCCATCGGTATAAAGTTTATACGGACTGGGCCCAGATGAGTGCCATTCAACACCCCTTACTCAACTGTCATGAAATGGTGATGGATAGCAAAGGTCGGCTGTTGATGTTGGGAGATCATATTCAAAACAACATACTCGTATTTGATAAATCAGGAAAACTTCTGGATGCATGGGGGACCCAGTATCCAGGAGGTCACGGTCTTACATTGAGTCAAGAGGGAGAGGAGGATGTCTTATTTATCGTTGACTGCGGTTGGTTCCAAACTCGGACTGGTAAATGGAAGAAACAAGCAGGGCGAGTAGTAAAGACTAATATTGATGGAGATCTGATTTTCAACGTGGGACACCCATCTACCATGGGAATCTACCAAGCCGACGAACCTTTCATGCCCACCGAGGTGGCGGTTGCACCCAATGGCGATTTTTATATTGCCGACGGGTACGGATCGGATTACATTATCCAATACAACCATAAGGGGGAATACATCCGGCATTTTGGCGGACATAATAACGAGGATAAGAACTACGATCTACATAATGCGCATGGCGTGGCCGTTGATGTTCGAGATCCAAATGCGCCCAAACTGATTGTGACCTCACGTAATGATTATTCCTTCAAGTATTTCACACTCGATGGAAAATTCATTAAGACTGTCCAGCTACCAGGCGCTTTCGTTTGCCGGCCGGTACTGAAAGGCCAGCACCTCTATGCTGGAGTCTGTTGGTCCGTGACACCTGAGGGGAAAAAGTGGCATCCGAATACAGGTTTTGTTACTGTTCTGAATGAGAAAGATGAAGTTGTGTCTAATCCTGGCGGTCAAGCTCCAGTATATAAGGATGGCCAACTTCAGCCTATGCTTCAGGCAACAGGAGCAGAGAAGGTCTTTAATCATGGCCATGATGTCTGTGTCGACGAAGATGAAAATCTATATGTCTGCCAATGGAATGCCAACAAAACACCGCCTATCAAGCTAGAGCGAGTGTGATATTTGATTGACTATCATTTCAATAAGCATCTAGACTTCAAGTTTTACTTTAGCGGAGTGTGCAAGCCTCTCCATAAGGTCAGGCCAGAGAAAACCTAGAAAAGCCTGGCCTATTCATACCGCAATGCCTTTACCGGGTTTCCGCTAGCGACCTTTACTACCTGATAAATAACAGCAACAGTAGAAAGTAGGAGGATCGCCAGTAAACTTTGCAGCAGCATACTGGTCCCTATGGAAATGTGATAGGCATAGTTAGATAGCCAACTTCGGAGTGATAGACTGGCTATCGGGGCAACTAACAGGAAGGCAAGAAAGGCTAGCAAGAAGAAGCCCTTCAGCATCTGCCACAATACCTGTAGTGCACTAGCACCTAAAATCTTTCGAATTCCGATCTCTTTTGTTCTTCGTTCGCACACGAACCTGGAAAGTCCATATAGGCCAGCGAAAGCGATTAAAATCGCAATCAGCGTAAATATGGCGAAGACCTTGGTAAACGCTTTTTCTTGTGCATATTGTCCGAGCATTTTCTCCTCAACGAACCAATGCTCGAAACGGTTGTCCGTAAAGTCTGCAAATTTTTCTTGGATAAAGGCTAGGGTAGGAGCTATGGCTCCTGTGCCAAGGCGTAAATACATGATATGCGCATTTGCTGGATCATGTAGGTAAGCCACGGGGATGATGTCATTGTGTAGTGATTCAAAGTTTATATCCTTGGCAATTCCTGCCACTGTTGCTTTTTCCTTTAAATGAAGTGGCTCAAACCATTTATCTTCAATATTCTCCCAACTCAAGAGCTGGACGGCTTTTTCATTCAGAATCACCTCTGGTCGCTCGGCTTGGTAGGGAAGGGTAAATGCCTGGCCTTCTTCGAATTGCATATCAAAGACATGAAAGAAGTCATGATCTGTTCGAACTGCTTTCATAGACCGTTTTTCATCAGTGTTTTCGATGGTCCGATAGTTGATGCTTGATTGAAGGGCGCCAGGAAAAACCAAGGAGGATGCTCCAATAGCAGAGATGTTAGTATGCGTAAGCATAACTTCTTTCATGGCTTCATACCGATCGATAGGCATATTGTACTTGGGTACAGCAAGTACTGATTCCACATTGTAGCCACGATCATAGGTTCTGAGGAATTGGTATTGATGATAGATAGCAGCGGTAGCCATAAACATGCCCGCCGTGATCATGAACTGAAAGGTGACTAGTCCTCTACGAAGGAGTGGTTTAGTTCTCGAATAACTGCCTTGCGAAAGGAAGATACTTTTGGGGCGTATCTGAGATAAGGTAAAGGCAGGGACAATACCGGTTAGCATAGCAAGTAGGACACTCAACCCCATTAACCCTAATACTTCCACTATTGTAAAGCTCCAAATCTCCTCGAAAGGGATTAACTCTTCCAATAAAGGGCCAGCTAGCATGACAAATAGTACGCTTAGTATCAGGGCCAATTGAAAGTGAATAAGACTTTCGCTCAGAAACTGGAGAAAGATCTGGAGTCGATTGGCGCCAATTATTTTTCTGACTGCCAACTCCCGAAGTCGTGATGAATAACCAGCCGTTGATAGGTTGGTGTAATTCAAAATGGCGAGGATCAGGATGAGGGCCGCCATTACGCCTAGGAACCTCAATTGGCTTAGATTCCCATTGGAAGAAAGCTCTTCTCCACTCTTAGAATGGAGGTGGATATCTGTTAAAGGACGGAGTGAAAATTTGGTGTCCTTGACGCTAAAGGTTGCGCCCAAGTGGGTGGTAATCAGATCAGGAAATTGATCTGATATGACATCGGGATTGCTCCCCGCTCCTAATTTGACATAGGTGAAACAAGAAGTCCAGCCCGGGTTCTTGAAAAAGGCCTCTTGGTATAAATCTCGGAATCCTTCAATATTGACAATGGCATCTCCTTGGAAATGCGTGTTAGGTGGAATTTCCTTTACAACTCCCGTCACGGTTAGGGAGCGATCTCCGTTTTTGGGTTCCAGGATCTTGCCAACTGCAGGTTCGCTGCCGAAATAACGCCTAGCCATGCTCTCCGTCAGTACAATAGCTTGTTTTGGGGTAAAGGCGGTACTTAAATCTCCCTCGGTAAATTCTAAATCAAACAATTGGAAGAAGTTCTCCGAAGTAACCAGTAAGTTCTTTTCAAACACCTCGTCCTCTCCTTTCAAAAAAGTGCTTCTCCCTGGAGTGATCCTGACGACAGCCTCTACCCCGGCCAAGTTCTCCTCAACCATTTGACCGGCATACCAGGAATTATTAGCAGAAGCGATCCATTCCCCTCCTTGGTAAAAGCTAGCTTCAAGGCGGTAGATTTGCTCATGTGCGGAGAAATGCCGATCAAAACTGTACTCAAAATCGAATAGCTTATAGATAACCAAGGCAGTAGCTATGCTGGCAGCTAAACTGAAGATACTGATGGATTGGTAAAAGCTGTTCTTTAAGCTAGTACGATAAAATGTCTTTATCCACCCTGGTAGCAGAAAGAAAAACCAAGTGCTGAATCCACTAGGTCTCCTACTTTTACCAAGTGCTTTACCGATTTCCAATGGGCTACCAAACTCTTGTACAGCCATTTGGAAAGCTTTCTCCTCCGCCCATCCTTCAATGAGCAGGTGTTCCACTCGATCTTGAACGTGTTGAGTAGCTTCCAGAATATCTGCATCTTCAAAACCAGGGTTGCGTCGAAGTTGTCGAGTCCAATTCTCTAATGCTTCTGCTAGATCAAATCTTTTCATGATTGAGGACCTAATTTCAAAGCCTTAGCCATTAATCCATAGGCAAATTGCCATTGTTCCTTCTCCGTTTGTAATGCTGCTAAGCCTTCTTCTGTGATAGAATAGTATTTGCGCATTTTTTTGCCATCTGTCGACTGCCAGCGAGCACGAATCAGCTTGTCTTTTTCCAACTTATGTAAAACGGGATAGAGCATGCCATCTGCCCATTTTAACTGGTCATCAGATAAGCGCTTTACGCTTTGAATAATAGCGTATCCATAACTCTCTCCTTCCGCTAGAATGGATAAAATTAAAGGGCGAGTAGTGGCAGCCATTAAAGATTTCCCGATCATCCTAGTGTTTTTATTAGACCGAATATAAACATAGATTATTTATGTACATAGAATATCTATGTAAAATTGATGAATTTTAATTTTCCAGCAGAAAGCTAAGTGCAAAGGGATGAAGTTTCCGAATCGGAGAGAGTCGAAATATCTAGGAGCAAAGCTAGTGTCGCTCCAGAGGGCCCTTCTTGAGCAGTTAAGGAGTGAGGTTGGTGTAAAATATTACTCATTTGTAATTTCCTCACTAATATTTCGACCTTAAAATAAATAGGGACTACTAACGACTGTAATGGAACAAGAAGATCATCACACTGGGACGCTTTTCTATCTATACTTAGATCTTTACCAACTAAGGCTTGCTTATCTTTAAGGATTCACATATAGCGGGCATTTGCTATAATGTAGGATTAAGTTCATATTCTACATCAGTAGCGAGATTTAGTTGTTTACTGATGACTTATCTTAAATACTCGAGGTACATGACAAGAAAAGCGATCGTATATTTCCTGGTGGTATTCGCAACTCTATCCTGTCAAAGCCAAAAAATCGGGAGCGAAGCCAATGCAAGCCCTTATGTTATACTAAAGCTTGATGATCTATGGAATGAGGATGAAGTAGTGCATCCAGGATGGGTGCAAGTGGTTGATTTCCTCCGGAAGGAGAAGGTGGTTGGATCTATCGGGATTGTAGGAGAATCTTTGGAGAACGGAAAACCGGAATACTTCGAATGGATTAGGCGCCAGGCTCAGGAGGGGTTCGAATTCTGGAACCATGGTTACTGCCACTGTAAACCATCGGTCAACGGAGAAGAAATGCGAGAGTTTCGGGGTACAGATTTAGCGTTTCAGTTAGAGAACTTGAATGAGACACAGCGACTAGCTAGTGAAAAACTTGGAATGACCCTGCGCTCCTTCGGCGCTCCCTATAACGCTACGGATGCTAATACTCTTGAGGCACTGGCCACTATTCCTGAGCTTAAAGTCTGGATGTATAAAGAGACGGCTGGGGACACAGAAAAACTGGTGTTGAAACGGATCAAAAAAGTCAATATTGAATATCCCGTCCATGTTCCTAACTTCCAGCAATTCAAGGAAGGCTATGAACAACACGAGGATGAAAACCTATTGGTACTCCAAGGCCATCCACGAAGCTGGGTAGAAGATGCTGAGCGATTCAAAAACTTTCAACAAATTATCCGATTCTTGAAATCGAAAAAGGTCCGCTTTATCACGCCCTATGACTACTATCAAGCACAGGCAACGAATAAAGCGAACTCATGAATCAACATAAATTATGTAATGGTAAATACTTTTGATCTAGTGTAAGCCAGTTGATCATCGATTAAAAGTTAAGGGTCAGGTATGATCCTTTAAAGTTTTGGTTTCGAGCTTCAATCGTGGTTTTGCCAGGGAAGGGGATGAGCTCAATTGATGCGCGGCCATTAGCCATTTCGACAACCTGGCTCCGAGAGGGGGTGCCATAGTTGATCAGGAGTTCGGCTGGACCATCTTTAGAAAAGTAAACCCGCTCTTCGTAGTCCAATACGCGTTTCCCCGCCTTGTCTACGGCTTGTGCTTCAATCAAGACATTCCCATTCTCCAATTCCATAGAACTTAGGACGATCTTGGCTGCGCTACCTGATTTTTGATAAGAGTATTGAATGCGCAGCGTATCACAGGCGAGCAGTTTATTTTGCATATACCCCTCTGCTACCAATAGATTTTCTCCCGCATCAAAAAGTATATCCCAGTTTAGGCCTGCTGCGGGGAATTCCTTCGGGTTCCTATTTTTTCTCCCCAAGCTTTTCCCTTTATGAAATAGTTCTACGCTTTCACAATTGCTGAATACACTCATATTCCGAGTTCTTCCTTCGGGACCGCTTCTTTCCGTCCAGGTAGAAGATTCTAAATAAACAAAGGGATCTTTTGACCAATAACTCTTGAAGACATAATAGGCATCTTTGGGCTTCCCACTTCTGTCCACCAGGCCTTTCTGATTAACAAAAGGGATTGGATTTTCCGGACGTAGTGGCGTCCCGAAGTCTTTGAATGCCCATTGTGCATTCCCTGCAAACCAATCCGTAGTTTCCGAGATGCTCAGGTGCCAATCGAAAAGATCTACGATGTAGTTTTCGGTCCAGTCGCCACTCTTCGCTACGTTTTTCACATTTATCTGATTAATCTCTTCGGCCCATTCATCCGGATTTACTTGCCCCTCGCCATCGATTGGGGTTTCTGTATGTCGTCCGACGTGGCTTGAACCACCGTATTCCATGTGTACAAAGCGATCGTATCGAGATCTTTGGTCTTCGATCGCCTTCTGGTAGTTTTTGTAGGCACCTGCGTACCATCCAGACCAGATCGAAGGAGAAAATACATCTACTAAATGTGATCCTTCATAGTATTTACGGATACTAGTAAAACGATGAGGATCTAGCTGATGGGCTAGATCATTCAGTTCTTTCACAAAGTCATTTAGAAAATTGGTATCATCTCCACCCTCCATTTCCGGTAACCAGTAGATTTCATTTCCAAGCGACCAGAAGAAGATGCTAGGATGATTATAGTTTTGATGAATTTGTTCTTGGAGCAGGCGCTTGGTGTTAGCTGCCCAAGATTCATCTCCACGACCACCTCTGCACCAGGGCAGCTCATCCCAGACGATCAGGCCTAATTCGTCACAGGCTTTGTAGATTTCTGGGTCTTGTGGATAATGTCCTAAGCGCACGAAATTGGCGCCCATTTCCTTAATCATTTCGATATCCTTTCGGTGTAGATGATTGGGCATGGCCGAACCAAGACCGGCATGCTCTTCATGCCGATGTGTGCCTCGGATGAGTAACTTTTTACCGTTCAAATAAAATGGCCCGTTCTTATCAAAGTGATACCAACGGTACCCATACTGTTGGACTACCTCATCCAATACTTTCCCCTCAGCTTCTAGGGAGACCTTCATACTATATAGATAAGGATCATCGGGTGACCACAGGGAGGGGGTGGCTAATGTAGGGAGTTCGATGGCTGCTTGAAGTTTTTCTTGATTGAGTTGGATGGTTTGTTGGGCTGACAATAGCACGGAGGAATTATCCTTTCCGAAGACTTCACAACGAATAACTGCCTCGGATGCGCCTTTTTCATAGTTTGCCAAAGAGATCTCTACAGCTGTGCTGGCCGAACTGGTACTTACTTCAGGTGTGCTTATTCTGATTTGTTTCAGGTGAGTGTCAGGTACCGTTTTTAACCAGACATCCCTGGTAATTCCACCGTAAATGAAGAAATCGGACTTTTGTGAAGGGATTACCTGTGGGTTATAGCTATTGTCTACTTTAACAGCAATGTCGTTCCAAGTATCAGCTTTTACCCATGGAGTAATATCAATCTCAAACCCCACATAGCCGCCCACATGTTTCCCTGCCAATTCTCTATTTACATACACCTCCGCTGTGATATTGGCTCCTTCAAAGTAAAGTAGGTGTCGGACTTGACCCTGTTTGGAGATTTTTACCCTTTTCTTATACCAACTTTCATTTCTTCGATAGCCTGGTAAATAGTCGGTAGCATCCCATTGATTCCAGGTGTGTGGAAGATCGATTTTTTGCCAAGCATCTTGGTCATCAATGTCTCCAATTTCGAGTCCACTCTCCTCTAGGTATAACCACTCTTCGTTGATATTTTGGATCGTTCTCAGTAGGCGATTATATTCAGGGGATTTACCTTTCCCGGCCAATAGAAAGAAGATCATCAGCAAGCCAATGGCATTAAAGAATTTGTCTTTCATTCCGTATAGTTTTTCCAGCAAATGGTGTCTGTAGATGAAGTAGGAGAGAGGGGCTACCCTCAGGTAGCCAATCCAGTTGTAAGGTTGGGTTAGCGTCGGCAATTACTGCCAACGCTAACTTAATGACCAACAATTAACAATTAGAAACTAGAAAACATAATCATCTTTGAAGGATCAACTTGAGTGATCTTTCACCGGTATTAGTCTGTAGTCGGGCAATGTAAAAGCCATTGTTTAGGTTGGCCTGTGGACTCCATTGTACGGTATGTTCTCCGGCTAGTTGTTGTTCTTGTAGCAGCGTCTGAACGAGCTTACCGGTTGCATCATAAATATTCAAACGTACCGCACTGCTCTGTTTAAGCTCATATCTCAAGATGGCTGAACGGGTTATTGGATTAGGCTGAATTATGATATTCAAGTCCTTAGCTATGCTTGGTTCATAGCTATTGGTCACTAGATCACAGGTACCCACCGCCCCAATTGGGCCTCCGTTATCGTCAGCCGTTGCAGAAGTGGTAGCTGAGCCATAGCAGGGATCGAAATTGGCGAAGTTGAATAGGTTGCCATTGTCTAAGGCCGTTCCAGCCACAATACTGTCTTCCACCACGAAGTCAAACATATCTTCTGCCATCGGATTCGCATAGAGGTCCTGTACATAAGGTAAAATGCTGATGGGAACACTGGTCAAGGTCAATTCTTCCTCGAAGTAGGTATTTTCAGCCGAATCTCCCAATTTCTGTAGAATTAGATCCGAGTAAACAGCAGGACGGCTTACCGTATCATTGCTGGCGAAGAAGTCTAAGACCTCTTGCGTGTAAAACACATTGTTAGCCGAGAATTCAAATAGGGTGTTTTCGTACAATGTGTCTACTGTAAATACTTTGTGGGCCTCATTATCAGGTTGTGTTTGTTCATCCGTATAGATAGGGGAGGTGCCTAACATGATTGGATTCATCAAGACATTGTTAGTGACCTTTACTGTTAAGGCTTTACCGAATTGGAAAGCTCCGTGTCTTCCAGCGTGGTTAAATACGGTACAGTGGTCAAACTCAATGTAGTTGTGTGGTTCGGTGGCTCCCTGACTACGGAAAACCCGATCGATGATATTGTGGATAACCGTATTGCGTACGATTAAAGTATCCATGGCAAAATTACGGGAGTCAATACCCCGGCCATTTCCTTGTAGAATGAAGCGATTACCACCATTGCGTAAGATGGAATTGGTCACGTAGCACTTCACGCCAGCGGCACGCATCTGGATGAATCCGCCTCGGTCTTTTTCAATGATACAATGATCTACAATCACCCTAGTATCAGGGCTCATGATGCGAATTTTCCCCCAATCGTGTTGTTCATCGGGGCCTTTTTCACCAGAAATGATCCAGAGATTTTTTAGGGTTACATCCCCCTCTGCACGCATAATGTCAGGGTAGGTACCAGAAGCGTTTGGAATTCTTGTAATCACAGGTTTCGTATCGATATTGCTCAAATCTTGAGCTTCGATGTGCAGCGGCCAATCCATAGAGTTGACCAAACGCCCGGAGGTAATATAAACAGCACCGTTCTCCAATTGGTAAATGGTATTGTTGTCGTTTCTTTCTCCCGTTGCAGTGGTATCCCCCATAATTACCGGGAAGATATCCACTGGAGTAAAGGGATCACCATTGTCTGCGATGAGTACATAGCGCTGAGCATCGATTTGCCAGGAAAGCAATAGGCAAACAGTAATCAAGCATAGTTTGTATAGTTGATTCATACAAAAATATTTAGTGTTTAAAATTGGTGAAGGACTTTTGGCTTCGCCAGCTAGAGCTTGAATTGTAGTCCTAGCGTACCGGTCCAGCCAAAGGTTTGGATGGTATTGATATAGCTTTCGTTTCTGGTGAAAGAAATGTCTTGCTGATTGTTAATGTTGTTGATGTTTAGGAAGAGGCTCCAGTACTTATCAATCTTCTGTTTTACGGATGCATCCCAGCGCCAGAACTCCAAATCAAATCGATCGAAGTCCTTATTCAGTGAATAGCTGCTGGCTTTAGTTCCCTGGAAGGCACTAGACACCCTAGCCGAGAAACCCTTGTAATCATAGCCCAAGGACATATTGAAGATGTGGGGAGATTGACTAGGCATAGCTACTAGCCGTTCGTTAGTAGTATAGGTCGTTTCAAAAATGGGTGGAAACGGATTGATCAAGACGGTCTCCGAAGTCAAGAAAAACACCTGAGTTTCCGAATATAAACGTGCATAATTTACATTAAAGACGAAGCCATTGAAAGGGCTAGGTAGGAAGCTGAGGTTGGTTTGTAAATCTATTTCGTAACCCCAAACTTTGGAATCCTCTAAGTTGGTATAGGAGTTGAGCTGGAACCCCGAATTGTTGGGCCACCCATTGGCGACGGCTAGATCGGGGTTGGCTAGCTGAATCGTCCAAGGAATGAATATGTCGTTGATATTCTTATAGAAAGCACCCACTGTGAAAAGACCTAATCCACCTTTGTAGGCAGAAACAAACAGGTCATAGTTTTCGGATTGAGCATGGCGAAGATTAGGGTTGCCAGCTGTAATGATCGTGCTGGTGTTGTTGATCTGAGCTCGTGGGGTAATAAAGGAAAAATCAGGTCTAGCTAATGTATTGGAATAGGAGGCACGAATGTCGAGCCAATCCAAGGCTTGGTACTTCAAGTGTAAGTGCGGTAGGAACTCACCATATTGTTGGGTGGATATGGTATCTACAAAAAAGCCGTTCACACCATATGCCCCATTGATAGATGAAATTCCTGCTGTGTAGTCATTATCGGAGTACTCGTAGCGGAAGCCAGGGATTAGGGTTAATTTATCGCCAAAGTCGAGTCGAATCATCGCATAGCCTGCTGATACGGTTTCATCCACGGTATAGTTATCCACCAAGGCGCGCCGGTGATTGTTTAGAACATCCTTCTGTGTATCATACCAATTGCTGATCTTGTCTGGATCTAAAACGGCATCAAATAATATCTCACTCCCATCTTCATTTTCAAAGTTGATGTCGTTGGAAGCTGCTAGGAAGCTCTGAATACTGATCAGACTGGAATTATCAGCCGAAAATATGAGGCCTTCGCCGAAATTTTCTGCCGCTCGCTGGGTAAATGATCCACCGAGGTAATAGAAGTTTTCCGCTTGAATGGAAACATTACGTTCTCTCTGCGTGGCAAAGTATTTCCCCCCTACTTTCAAATATCCCCCAATCTTCTTAGCGAGTTTAAAGGGCACCTTTAGGTTCATGAAGTAGGTTTGGGAATTCTCTAGGGTGTTGGTAGAGCGGAATTCGTTTTCTCGAAGGAAGGCAGATTGTAGGTCTGGATTTCCAGCAGCCAGGAAGTTCTTGGGGTGTCCAGTTCTGTTCAGGTCTGCATCATAAGGATTTTTGAAATCCCGGAATTCCATGATGAAGTCAAAAGGTGTGGTACCTTCCGTTTGCGATCTAGAGATACTCCAGTCAATGCTAAATTTATTGAATTGATGATCGCCACTCAAGGCGACAGTGTAAAGGTCTAATTGGTTATCAATAACCCGCCCGTTGTATAAGATACTGGGGGCACTAGGATCGTAGACGTTTTGCATACGGAACTGGTCCCGTTCCGTTTTACTATACAGACCAAAGGCTGAAAGACTGGATTTACCCAAATCGTAGTCGAGATTAAGACTGGTGTTCCAGCGACGGCGAATTTCCTGCCGATCTTCAAAACGGAGCTGACGCCCTTCGATTTCAGTGATGCCTGTTTCCGGATCTGTTCTTCCTTGTCCCCAACTATTCGTTAGATAATCTCCACCTCGATTGAAGCGCTCAATATTTCCTTGAGCAACCACGCCCAGTTTATTGTTGAAAAAACGGTTACTAACCTGGAGTAAAGCTTTATAGTCGCCGTAGTCATCATTCAAGTTATTATAGCCCTTGAAAAACCTACTCAAAAGCTTGAAATCTTTCGGTGCTTTGCGAAGGCGCAGGTTAACAGTTCCGCCGATGGATTCGGCATCCATATCGGGTAGGGGAGACTTGAACACTTCTATTCCATCTAGTAGTTCGGGTGAGATCAGAGAAAGGTCCACCGAGCGGTCTGTGCTGGAATTGGAAGGTAGCCGGACTCCATTGACCGTGATGGCGTTGAATTTGGGTTGAACACCTCGAATCACGACTTTTTGCCCTTCCCCACCACTTCGATTGATTGACACACCGGGTAAACGGGCTATAGCTTCTGCCGCGTTGACATCAGGTAATTCTTGTATTCGGTCCGCCGCTACAATATTCGCGATGGATTCAGAATTCAGTTGCTGATTTATGGCTTTGGCCTGGCCCAGTAACTGGGCCGTCACTACTACTTCCTTACCCAGCACAGAAGTGGGGGATAAAGAGACCTCTATAGTTGATTGTTTTCCTGCCGATACTTCTACCGTAACTTTTTGCATTTCATAACCCAGAAAGGAAATGACGACCACCTGCGGACCAATGGGGACACTGGTCAAGCTGAAATTTCCATCGATATCTGTGACTGTACCGGCAGTTGGATTTTCTTCAAGATAGACATTAGCGCCTGGTAAGCTGGAACCTCCTTCTTCATCTAGTACTTTACCCGATATGATGCCGCTTTGCGCTGGCAGACCACTTGAGAGTAAGATAAATAGAAGGGAAAGATAAGATAGCAGGTTTAAAGATTGTCTCATACGTTTTGTTTTGCAATAAGGCTATCTCGCTAAATATTATTCTGAAATTAGCTAAAGATGCTCTAGCAAAACTACTTCGACCGCGTGGGAGAAAAGTCTAATATTGGAGAGACAATCGTAAAATATGAGCGTAAATACTTTGTTTAGGATTCGCTCATGTACTCAGAGGGGGTCTTATTGAACTGTTTTTGGAAGCACTTGCTGAAGTAGCGCGTATCTCTAAATCCAACTTTATATGCCACTTCAGATACATTCAACTTTCGTTGTTCTAGCAATTGAGCTGCTCTTTTCATTCGAAGTGTCTTCATGAAGTTATTGGGAGTTTGATCAGTCAATGCCTTCATCTTAGTGAAGAGGAGGGGCCTGCTGACAGCCAATTCATAAGCAAATTGTTCAGCCGTGAATTTGGAATTATCAATGTGCTTTTCTGCAATGTCCAGGGCGTTGCGCAAGAATTGTTCATCAGCGGAAGTGACTGTCACTTCTTTTGGCTCGAAATTCATTACCCTTACAAATTTCTCTCGAATGATCTTACGTGTACGAATGATATTTCTTACCCGTAAACGCAATTCGCTGGGATTGAAGGGTTTGGTGATATAGTCATCGGCCCCAAGCTCTAACCCAGTGACACG
>CAJXPD010000126.1 GCA_913057785.1 uncultured Lewinella sp.
GTAGGTTCGGGCCATAGCCGGTGCGAGTCTTAGAATAGGTGTAAGATTGGGCACCAGCCGTCATCCCATGCCAAGAACCTCCGAAGGCGACTATCTCAAAGCCTTGGGTAGCCAGCTTTGCCATCCGAATAGCAACTTCATTGGACTCGGAGCCTGTGTTGACAAATATGACCCGATCCAAGCCTTCTGGAAGCAGATCCACTAGGCCCTTTCCCAATTCCAGCAAGGCAGGAGAAAGCATAGTACTCAGTAGGTGAATAGACTGGCCTGTAGCTTGATGGATAGCCTCCACGATGCGTGGGTGGCTATGTCCAAATACAGCACACATTTGTCCTGAAGTGAAATCCAAAATGGCTCTACCATCGGTGGTATACAGATAGGAACCTTCCGACTTTTCAACTACTGAAGGGGAGAATTCTCCACAGTAACGGATCAACACCTCTCTCGCGGCTTCCATCCATTCCTTATTGTTATCCATCTTTTTAATGGACAAATTCTAAGCTTTTGATCAGAAATGATTGTAAAATCTAATCATTTTGAATAATGGCTTGATAGCGGCTTGGCACCATCCCGGTCAGGAGTTTGAAGTATTTGTTGAAGTGACTTTGATCATAAAACCCGGTTTGCAAGGCCACGCTGGTCATCGGCAGGGCTTGCTTGATCAATCCTTTAGCTCTATCAACCCTAAGGCTTTGCAAATAACGAATCGGTGAAATACCAAAAGATTGGCGAAATCGACGTTGAAAATGGCTAGGACTCATGAGGGAGATTTGACTCAGCTGTTGCAGTTGGATAGGCTCTCCATAATGTTCGTGCAGGAAGACTCGGACTTTCTCTAACCCTCCTAACTTGTGATCTTCTATTTTTCCCTCCTCTCGCCCTAGACTGGACATGTCCTGCAGGAAAGCATGAATTAGTTGGCGTTGAAGCTCAGATGAATTCTCTTTACGGAGTTGCCGATACCAATCAAGAAAAAGATCACTAGCATAAGACTGTCGAATAAGGGTACTAGTGTTGGAGTACGGAAAAACTCCATCCGTGAAGGTGGTACTCACCCGCACTATTATATTGGTGAAAGAATCTTCAACGACCGTTTGATGTGGAGCGCAGGCTGGGATAAATACAATATCTCCTGCTTTCACTTCCATGACTTGATCAAGGAAGATTAGTTCTGCCCATCCATCTACAACCAAAGAAAAAGAATAATAACCCGGGTGTAGATGCCAAGGAAAGCGATGAGGTTTGTACTGAATGGTATCGCATTCCAACAAAGTGGAAAAAATCTCTCCGCTATGTCTTTCCCCATACCCCATAACCGTTAAGGCTTAACCCGATAAGGCTTAAGTTCCTCAAAAAAGATATCGTCGTTGGGCACATCAAAGGACATCCCTTTTACTTTAAGATTATTATCCAAGTTAAACTGCAAGGTCCCAAAGCTGAACCAGGCATGACGCTGATCCCAGACAATTTCCCAGACATCGTAGTGCCAATGTCGTAGGGTAGCATTCAAAGCGGGAGCATGTTTGAAGGCTAGTTTCAATTGATCCCCTTCATGCTTAACGTAAATGGGACCATGGATATCCGACTGATACGTCCCAACATAGGCTGCCAGGTCCAAAGAGGGCTTAGTCCCAGCTACTCGTTTTTCTTTTCGAGAAGAAATACGCTTATCCTCTGACTGGCTTCTATTCCGCCCCGCTAACATCGTACTCGACCAGTCCTTTTCTTCCTTACCCATATACCGATCCAACGCATAATAAGTGGCTGCTGTGATGGGACTTTTCATGCCATTGGTCAAGACCACAACGCCAAGATTCTCATCGGGGATCAAGGTCACAGCCGTAATCATTCCATCGTAACCTCCTGTATGTCGCACCATCATTTTACCATGATAATCCCTCAGTCCCCAACCTAAACCATAGCCGCTGAAGTGCGTATTGAAGCTATTGCGATTAACCTGATTGACCGTAAAGCTGTTGTGGGGAGTCCATACCAGGTTACGCGTAGAGGGACTCAAAAGGGTATCCTTACCGTGAATGCCATGATTGAGATTAAAAATCATCCACTTGGCCATATCGGCTACGCTTGAGATAATCCCACCTGTGGCACCTACCGTTTCCCAGTCCTCCCATTCGATGGGTAAGTTTTTGTCATCTTGTCTGGCGTGAGGGGTAGCGTAATTGCCTTTACCTTCTAGCCCCTGGATTGTTGTGATCGTGCGATCCATCCCCAATGGATCAAGAATACGTTCTTTTACATTTTCTCCCCAGCTCTTTCCGGTCACTTTCTTGATCAACTCCCCAGCTGTGATATACATTAGGTTAGAGTAACCATAACCCGCCCTAAAGTCATACGCCTTAGGTAAGTACTGGATTCGCTTGATGATATCCTCCGCCGTAAAATCAGATTTATACCAGATCACATCCCCGCTAAAGGTGCCCAAGCCCACTCTATGGCACAGAAGATCTCGCACCGTTACCTCCTCACTTACCCATCGATCATAGACCTCGAAGTAGGGCAGATAATCTTTGACCTTATCGTTCCAACCCAACTTCCCTTCTTGCACCAACATCCCAATCAAGGCAGACGTAAAAGCTTTGGAATTGGAGGCCGTCGCATACAGCGTATGTTCATCAGGCTTGGCCTTCTTCCCTTCCTCCATCACCCCATAACTTCCTGTGAAGACCAATTCTCCATCCTTAACGATACCAATTGTAGCACTGGGGATATCCCAGTCCTGAGTCATTTTTTCGAAGTAGATGTCGAGGGCTTTGAGATCTACGTCTTGTGCTGAAAAGGGAGCTAAAAAAGCAAAACTCAAATAGAGGTGGCAAAGTAACTTCTTCATTGGTTCTATGTTTATGTACGGTAGAAAGGGAAGGCTCTTTTATTTACTAATAACCAATGTAATACTTCTAGTCCAATTTAGAAAACAAGTGTTTTACCTTGCAGACATATTACGAAGGCTTACCTCTCGACTTCTACCATATTTTTATCCTAATTTTAGATAGACAAAACGACATAAGCATGGAAGACTTAGAATATACAGCCTTGATAGCAGGAGCAGTCTCATTAATCGTCTCCGTCATATCTGCCCTAGTTAGTGCTTCGATTGCTAGAAAGAGCCTGCGCCATGAAACAGAAAGACTTGAACGAAGTTTGCAAAGAAGTAAGACCGATAAGCTGTATGAGCTGCAGTTATCGTGCTATCCCAGCGCCTTCAAATTAACCGAACCCTTGCTGGGAACGAAGCTCTTTACAGACAAAATTAGCAAAGAGGAAGTCAAGAATGTTCTGAAAGCACTAAATGAATGGAAAGCCAACGAGGCTACCTTTGTGATGTCCAAAGCCTCACATGACTCCTTCTATCATATAAGATGGCTCCTGAACAAAATGGCTGAGGAAAAGTCACCTTATAGCGATGAAAGAATAAGTCAATTGTTTGAAGCCAAAAATTCATTTCGTAAAAGTCTTCAAAATGATGTAGGCTTGCTTTTTGAAGAAGATACCCTTTAGCCAAACCTAAATAAATGTATCCGGATGGAGCAAAAAGTTTTGGGCGAAGTTATTTATATATTGTATAACTCACCGCCTCATAATGCTCCGCCCTTTCATCCCATCGTTTCAACACCCGTTGAGCAGCATCCGGCACATAACACCTCGCATAATCTTCTCCTTGAAAATCGATCACATTTTGTAAGGAATCAAAGGTCATGATCGTTACGAACTCCGTTTCGGTGTCCAACTCCCGCCGGAGCACCTCAATGCCCTGGTAGCCAGGAATTCCCTTCGCCACAATGCCTGGGATAACTTCTTCATGCAATAGGTTTTGATAGGTATCTGCATTTTCTTTCACAGTCCAACCGTGCCAGATTCTTTTCACTGCCATGTCTATTGGTTTTAGGGTAAAAATACAACTATATACCGATCGGTATATACAACAGCAAAAAAATTTACTTCGGTAGCATTTGCTGAGGATCATAGAAGAACTGCTCCACCTTGATCTTCTCTCCTTCCCAAACTTGATGCGCTACCTCCTCCATTTCACTAACGGTTTGGTTCTTCCAGTAGAATTTGAATTGCCAACGGATAACAACTTGATTCTCCTCCACAAAGAACGGGCGAATACACTTAGATTCTACCTTATCCGCTTTTTGCAGAGCTGCCCTTTCATATATTAGTAGCAACTTCTTTCCTACCCTTGGAGCTTTTTGATTTTCCTGAATAGAAGCATCTTCCGTATAAAAATCTTGAATAACTTGATCATGAGGCCGCTCTTCAACGGCTTGAATAAAGGATTCGATGGTGGATAATGCTGGCATTTGCTATAATTTTAATTAACTATAATTTAAATAACATCATTTCTTCTGTTTGGTCCGGCAGTTCGACGAAGCCGGCAAAGCTCATCCCCAGCTTCTGGAGTAACTTTTGTGACCCTAAGTTGCTCTTTCTCGTAATTCCACTTAGCGCAGAAACTTTAAATTCTTCCAAAGCTGCCTGCTTGATTCGGTTCGCTGCCTCGAAAGCATACCCCATCCCTTCATAAGCAGGTAAGAGTGCGAAGCCAATATCTACGCCTTCGAACTCCTCCCGATCATACAACCCACAAGCACCTACTGCTTTTCCATCCGATTTCCGGATGAGGGTAAAATGGGCAAAACCAAGACGCTGCAGCTGAGGTAATATTCGGGCTTGGATATAGGCTACCGCGTCCTCCTCCGTTTGAATGTTTCTATCACCAATGAACTCCAGCCATTTGGGGGTATTCACTAATGCTTTAATAAAAGCAGCGTCGCCTTCGCCCGTTGGCCTGAGAAGTAGTCTTTGTGTTTCAAACGTTTTGTAAGTGCTCATTTTCAAAAATCATCGTATACCGATCGGTATATAAATAGTCAAAAAATTTAGACGCGTAATTTAGGCATCATGTCAGATTCTAGTTGATCTAGAGCCACCTTCAAATAACTTTCATCCTCTTGGATAAAGGTCATAAAGTAGGCTCCTACGATTAAGGAATACATGTTTTTAGCAAAAGAATCTGGATCAATATCCGCATTGATCTCCTCTCGCTTAATTCCCTCTTCGATGATCCGACTTAAAGCCTCCTGCTTCCTTTTTTCCAAGGACTTCGCCCTTAGAAATAGAGCTGGGTAATTGTTTTTGGCATCTATACTAACGTTGAGAAATGGACAACCTCCAATCTCCTTTGTCCGCTGACTATAAGTCCGATAATATTGAATCACCGCAAGTACCTTGTCTAAGTAATTATCCTCCTTATCTACCATCTCATTCAGTGGCTTTAGCACCCGCTTGGTGTTCAACTCAAAGGCTCTCAGCGCGAGCTCGTCCTTGTTTTTGAAATTGCCATATAGTGCCCCTTTGGTGAGTTGGGTGGCCTTGGTCAGATCGGATAGGCTCGTCCCTACATAGCCCTGCCGATTGAAGATCGGTGCTACAGTTTCTAGAATGTAATTAGCTGTTTTTTCGAGCATATCCTTGAATTTCCCGATAAAGATAGGCAAAAAAAGACACATGATATACCGATCGGTATATCACATTACTTATAGAAGATGTTGATCTGAAATTACCTGATAAGAAGGTATCTAATAGGGCTTAAAGAATAGCTCATATCTCTAGACTTGTTCTTCCAAAGCTTTAATCTTCTTCTCCACCCATAGATGGAAAATGATAAAGCTATTACGGGCAGCCTGCTTACGCTCTAGTGCCTTACGCATCGATTTGTAAGTATCTAGGAGAATAGCTTTATCTTTTTCTAGCAGCAAGAGTGGTAAACGAGAAATGAAATTCCTGGCCATCCGTTTCAATTCCTCACGACCTTCCTTACCCACAGCACCTAATAAGTTTCCTATTTTTTGCTCTAATTTGGCTCGATCAGCCTCACTCCTAATCATCTCAAGATCTGCCAAGGTGTCTAAGATTCTAAGTTGAATGGGCACTTTCTCAGGGTCTCCACTGGGTCGCTGCTGATAGGCATGTAGTCCCTGATCTACAAAAAATCTAAGCTCTGCCTCCTTGTTAGCTAAGAGACAATAAGCCCCGACGTTAAAGTATAATGTATCCAAAAGTTTAGCAGGTACATTGGGCTTCCGCTGCAAAGTCTTGATGATTGGATCCATAGTAGTTTCGGCATCTAGATCCGCCCATTGGTAGTTGTAGTATTGTGCCATTAGGGCTAGCAAGCGGTACTGGATCACGGAACCTGTGGACAGCTCGATTTGCTGGGAAGATGGTTTAGTCTCTGGAAACAGCTCCGTATTATTGGCCAGGATATCCTTGATCTTTTGGATGATGGGCGCAAATGCTTTGATCCGATCTGCCATTAGTGCTCTATTGAAAAATAGTAATAGCACCTGCACATAATTCTCAGGATATCGGTTTTTACGGTAGCGATGATCCTCAAATAGTCTCAAGAGATCTTGGATGTAGGCAATTGCCTGATCTGGATCCTTTTCTACGTAAGTGTAATAGTGTGAGAGGGTTGCCAAAGAAACTAGATTAGCCTCAAAAGGTCGTAGTTCGACCAATGCTTTGTTGGTCTTCAGTTCTTCATTAGAAGGAGACAATGGGAAATCTTCCGTAAATCCATCACCACGAACACGATACAGCATTTTCTCATAGTCATCGGTAGCTTCTAAAATCGTACGTATTCTTTCCCAACTGGCTTTTGCTTCCGCCTGCATCTCAGCTAGTGGTTCAAAATCTTTACGCCTGTCATTTAAATAGAGTCTCCGCTCCAAACTCAACAACTCAAAGGCCTTGAATTCATTTTCGTAGCGTTGGGACAATTCCTTTTTCGCTTTCTTGATAACTCCAGCAGCCTGCTGTGAAAGCCCCTTTTGACGTAATAAACGAACGTCCTGAATCATTCGCTCTAGTCGAAACTCTGGTCGATCCGAGTTGAATTGTCGCAACATTTCTAATAGAAAATCATGCAGGCGGACCACATTGACGGTAGTAAAAAGGTGAGCGTAGAGTTTTCGCTCCTTGAGGTTTTCTGCTTCCTGGTAAATGATACTTCTATCCTTGTCTCCATCCTTCAATAAAGGGGCGAGCAATACATAAAGGCTAATGTGTGATTTTCTTTTTGCCGGTGCCTTATCCTCCTTCAGTTCCAACGTCAAATAGCGCTTCTCACTTTTGGTGAGGGCACTCATAAGATCGATGACATCGGTAAGCTTTGACATTTAGTTTCAGTTTTTGTTCCTTCTCGTAATTGGGATTATGGCTATCACATGCCCGAGACTCCAAAGCGGTTGCCTCTTTGTCATGATCTAGCTTCTTGGTTCACCAACTGATAACTGCACCAGGTAGTTTTCCAAAATTAAGATTCCAAAGAGCTTGCTACTTCTTCCGATGAACAATACACCCAAACTTATTTCTTGGCTAAAACGCTTTCGATTTCACCTTTGAACGAATTTAATTGAAATGCTCAATTGTAAATCCGATGCCTATTAATACAAAAGAAAATCAGGATAGTTTTAGAAACTCAAATTTTAGGATTTTATTTGACAAATAAAAGAATTAGAAGAAAAAATATTGAGAAAAATAAATTAGAAGAAAAAAATCAATGGCAAACTTAAAAACAAATATTTAACCTCAAAATCAATTACTTATGAAAACAAACAAGACAAATAAAGTATCAAATAATTGCCAAATTTAAGTTTTAGAAAAAAAATTATTAGCAAATAAACTTTCATCTTTCGAAAATAAGGAATACATTTGTGTTGTAATTACAGCTAGACATACTACGACAGAAGAAAACTACTCAATTTAGATTTTAGATAATATTCTAGACTAACCCCTACCGATACTCATCAAGTTATAATCCACTACATAGCATAAGTAAAACTAAATCTTAATTGATCGATCAGATCAATTCGCTACTGACTCCGTTTGGAGCATACCAGTAGCTACACAATAGCAACCGGACCATAATAGCCATTCCGTCTACTTATACCTCAATTCTTTTTAATAGCTAAAAAGGAAACCATGAAAACTAAACAAAACTGGCTATCCATAGTCAGTGGGGCTGGACTGGTACTCATTGTGTTTATCTTAGGTTGGAGTAGTTCTTATTCTAACCAACAAGCCAATAAACCTTCCGACCGGGTAACGCTTAAAGTCAACAGTCTTGTGGCCGTTGAACCATCTTTAAACGGCCACTACATGCTGAGTAGTGATTCCCTTATGACTAAGGACACTATTCGCTTTGTTAGCAGCCCAGGAACTCCCCTTCCAAAATCTATCCGTTTAGCTGAAAAAAGAAAGTATCTAATTGTCGATGACGATATCGTCTTCATGGCTCGTGGGATTGTCGAGGATAAAATTCCCTTTGGGAATCTTGGCATTGTTGATGATGATATTGTATTCCTAAATGTAGCTCCAGAGCAGGATACACTGCAGCGACCCTTACCACAAGGAGCGGGTCTTTTATGGAATGAACTGAATTTGCAGGACAGTACGCTACAGCTCACGGATATAGCATTGCCAAACGAACAACCTGCATATGTCTTCGCTAGAGACCTCAGTTTTGCCCTTATTGATGCTCAATATCTCACGGTGATGGGCTTCAAATATGATACGAACGGCAAGGCAGAAAAAGGAATCTGGAAATTCAAGCTCAATGAACTAAAGGGGCTTTATAAAGCTAAGGCCTCCGAACACATATACAGTCAATGGAAAGAGCTATGGGTCTACAAGAAATAAACTGGACAAGCACTAACAAACAACCAAAACACCCAATGATGAAGAGCCGGTTTTGTGATAAAGGAAATAGTCATCCCTATTATCAATTTCATTAACGGTAAACAAAGTTTTGTATGATGGGTCTCTTCATCAAACTCTTTTCACCCAAATACCGATGTTCGTTAGGGTCTCCGACTGGTTTTAGGAGGCCCTAATCTTCGGCGACAATGATAAAACAAAAACCTAAAACCCTAAAACCCTAAAAAAAACCATGTCTACAAGCCTGAAAGAAAACAGTTTGACCCTTTTAATTACACCAACAATCGTTGAGGTACCGGCGCTGCTGTCATTAATCCCCAAATGGTCTTATTGGCAGCTACCTGAACCTGGCTTTATTCCCCATCAGTATGCCTTCGGTGTCCTGTAAAAGGAGCGGCCCAGGATCAACTTAGATGCGTCATTATCTTTTACCTCCAAATGCCCAATTATGACCCAGTCAGCCCTAAGGGCTGGAACGTATCCATGTGCCTACTCTTCGGAGTAGGCACCCTACAAATCAAATTTGGTATAGTAGTCTCATAGTCATTAGCCTCTTGTTAAACGGCTCCCTCTAGATGATCCAACTTCAAAGGAGCCCCCAAAAACCGGGGACAGGTCCCGACCACTTGCTGGTCGGGATTTTCTCTTTGTGAAAACTGGCAATTTTGAATCATAAAAAGGAGAAAGCATGTCATCGTAGTTGCATCTCCACCGCCACTATCGACTTCCAGTCTATTTAAGGCATAGATATCGGCCATGACATCGCTCCCTTTTCTGATAACAACTTTCCCATCCACAAAAAACCAGACTTTATACTCCTGCTTTGACAATAATAGGTTGTGACCACCTCAGTTTTCACCTCCACCTCCAGAAAAAGAGTTTACCAGGTCCGTGAAGGGAACTAATCATTACTTTATTCTATTGGTATTTTTATCAATGGAATAATGATTATCAATCGCTTAATCCCTTTGTTTATCGACCTAATCATATTGTCGGATGAGATCACATTCAAATTTGTATAAGGGGCAACAAGCAAGTTGGAAAAGCACTCGTTCAAGACAACCTATACCTATCCCACTGCTGAGCAAAGTATGGCGTGAACTAGCTGCATTGCACAGACTTGAAGTTCAAAAGCCTGTTCAATCCATAAATAAGATATATGATATGGCTAGAAGTATTCACATAACTTGGAAGGAATATTGGCTAAAGCAACGATATGAGTATGCCGACCGGGCGTCACAAACTCAGGAACTGGAGAGTATGCGAAAGGCTCTGATTCGTAAACAAGCCATCAAAAGACAGCGGAAAGTCGAGAAGAATCCTCTCGTGAGTACCCCACTTTCACCTACTCCGGATCAGCACGTTTGTATCGAGGTCAAAGACCAGGGAGAATACATTCATTATCCACTAACACCAGATGATGTCAAAGCATGCTTAGAGGCTCTACCCTCTGGAACCACGTTTGGATTACATACCATCACCTTCTGCTTAGGCAAGAAATACATGAAAGAAGTCACTGAGGATCATCCCGATCAAGCAGTTGATCCTTATACTGGTCGCATACGGGGTGAAAGTCCTATTCCTGATTGTTTCCTCCCCCCAGTATTGGGTACTTATAACTACCGCACTCATCGCATCTTCTTATATGCCTATGTATACCCGTCTGAGGTCTTAAGTGAACCGACCATGGTATTCTACCTAAAGCTAAAAATGCTCAGTACCTTATTGCATGAAATTGCTCATCACGACGACAATTGGCGGCGAGTGGCGAGAGGTCGCTGGCTAGGCAGTTACGATACGAGAGTCGAGGACTATGCCTATAGAAAGCAACGGGAATGGGTCAATGAGTCGCTGATAAAAATGCTTCAGGGGCGGTACCAGTCTGAAATAACGCAACTTACCAACTGGATCGAGACTTATGGAGGATGTAAAATTCCCTTCGAAGAAATTATCAAAGGTGGGTTTATCTTTTCCACCGCACAGGCTGTAGAAGATCTTTTTGGCGATGTTTTGAGCGGCATCTCAGCAGACAAGGTCCAATATCGATTCGCTCGGCAATTGTATTATAGTGGCCACCCTATTGAGGCCTTAACTATACTAAAGAGGCTCTTGCCAAAATCCCCAGACCACCTGAAGGTAAAAACACTGATGGCTAATATATATCGCCACCAAGCAGTCTATCAATTAGCGGAACCTCTGGCAGAGCAAATACTATCGGATGATCCGGAACACGAGACAGCTATAGCCATCTTAAGCGAAGTTTACTTTGCTGCGGGACGGTGGCAGTCCCTAATAGAAATGGCACAAAGGGGCTTGAGCATTGCTAAGGGTACCAGGAAACGCCAATTTCTATGGTATCTAGAAAAACAGCTACTAGCCTATTGCAAGTTGGGTAAATACGAGCAGGCAAAAGCGATAGTTGATCAATACCCTGATCATGACACCAGAAGACCGAGAAAGCAAGCATTTCAATCGTTGGTATTGCTAGCAAATCAAGACTTCCAGGGTGCGAGGCAACTAGCCGCTGCCCTTTTAAACATGAAACCGGGCTCTTCACCCGTAGCACAAGCAATTGCTAAAGTCGTTTTCAATGCTGCTTCGATCCGCCTTGGTAAGGGCCACAAGACTCGAAAATTAAGTGCAAAAAACAAGTCCATCCTCAACAATAGTAAGATTGGAACATTGGCATGCTTACAGCCAATATAGCCTCAGGCCGAAATACGTATGACGCTAGCTTCACAAGCTAACTAGCCAACAGGCTATTTGACCACCTCGATTGGGCCGTAAGTGGTGAAAGAGGAGCAGCGAGAACCCGGGACTTAAAGGATAAGGCCTTATTCGAGAAGATGGCGAAGTTGGGGATTAAGGAGGAGGATTTTTTGAAAAGGTAGTCTTTCCCGCTTTACTGGCTCAAATTGAACATTATCTCCAACTAAAAAAATCCCGGGCACAGACTTACTGGCGCAAGCAATACCCGGGACACTGGCTTACCCCAAACCATAGGCAGATCTATATCATGGCTGTAGGACAATTCTTTTATTGATCACTTCCGAACCAAACTTCAGTTGCACCAAGTAGATACCGGCAGGAAGCTGCCCACCTGTGCTTGTACTTCCATCCCACTCTAGGCTATGCTGCCCCGCATCCTGTTCTCCTTGAAACAGTCGGCTGATTTGGCGGCCGTTCATATCATAGATATTAATGGCTACCTCCGCACGATCAGCGATCGCATATTGGATCGTCGTACGAATGGAGAATGGATTAGGGAATACCTCCATCGATCCGGTGGTATTCATTGGATTCAATTCCTGCTTGTCCAAAATCGGCATGGACAAGGAGGAGCCAGAAGGTGCTTGGATAATAGTCTCTACACTGCCGCATTGCAGCGTAGCTGTATACGCGCTGGATGCCTGATTCCCTGAAACGTCACTTGCTGTACTAATTAAGCTAATGGAGTTGCCAAGAACCTCGATCAATGCTCCTGAACTTGCAAACTTATAAACCCATTCATCAGGATCCTCAGGCTGGGTCAACTTCAAGGCTTGACCTACATCTACAGGCACCCCACCCTCAGCAGTGATTTCTTGCCACCATGCCTCCGCCCCTCCATTTCCAGGGGCTTCTACCGTGATCTTATTATCAGCTAGATTGAACTTCAGTTTCCATTTATTCTTTTTTCTGAACCTGATACTGGGATCGGTCATTCCGAGAACAGCAATATAAGAGCGTTCACTTTCCACAGTGCAATTGTCGGAAGCCATTCTATCTACCTCATAAAGGTCGGTATCTTCATCCTCTCCACAACCCAAGAAGAATAAATCAGATGACACTATGGGTGCCACATTATCTTCTACGGTGACGGTAGCCGAACAGGAGCTGCTGTTACCACTAGGATCGGTTACCGTTAATTCAATCGCATTATCCCGCAGGTCAGAACAGGCAAAACCAGAACGATCAAGAGATAGATCGGCAATATCACAATTGTCATTCGAACCATTATCAATGTCACGAGCCGCGATAGCGCCCAACCCAGATTCATCTAATTGGACCGTCACATCCTGGCAAACGGCCTGCGGAGACGAATCGTCAACAATGGTTACCGTCGCGGCACAACTACTTTGATTGCCGGAAAAATCTCGTTCAGTTAAATTGATCGGCACAGCAGTACCAACTGCGGTGCACATGAGATCATATATAGGGTAAGGCCGAGGTTCCAAACCACAGTTATCGGACATATCTTCAATCACAATGTTGGAGCGAAAAGAAGCAAATCCGTTTTGATCAATACTCACCGTCACATCCTTGCATTGAAGAACCGGGGCAATAACATCCACTACCTTGACTCTAGCCTTACAGCTTCCGGTATTACCATTCAAATCCGTTACGCTTAAATGAACCGTGTTATCTCCCAGATGGGAACAATCAAAGCTGGAAATATCTAGTGACATATTCGCTAGTCCACAAGCATCACTAGAGCCGTTATCTATTGCGGCAGCAGTAAGACTTCCATTTCCCGTTTCATCTAGTTGGATCGTCACATGCTGGCAAAGCGCCTGCGGAGCAATATTATCTTCTACTGTGACGGTAGCTGAACAGGAACTGCTGTTACCACTCGGATCCGTTACCGTCAATTCAACCGTATTTTCTCCAAGATCATCGCAGTCAAAACTGGATGTATTCAAAGATAAATTCGCTAGCCCACAGGCATCGTTAGAGCCATTATCAATAGCGGCAGCAGTAATAGAACCCACTCCAAGTTCATCCAACTGAATGGTAGCATCCTGGCAAAGGGCCTGCGGAGCTCTATCATCAACGATGGTGACCCTACCGACACAACTGCTTTGATTGCCAGAATTATCCAGCACTCTGATCGTGATCGGCCTGACGGATCCAACGTGATCGCAATTGACATTAAAAACACCCACAGGCAAAGGTGAAACACTACAGTTGTCTGAAACTTTATCCACTACAATGCCGGGGAAATAAGAAGCAAAGCCATTACTATTTAACGCTACCGTCACATCCCTACATATGAGTATCGGTGCAGTATTATCTACCACTCTAACCCTAGCCGTACAAACACTGGTATTACCACTTAGGTCCGTAGCACTTAACTCAACTGTGTTGAACCGCCAGGCCAGTCAAAACCTGCACTAGGGCGTGCAGCGCCGCCGCCACCACCAGCAACAACCAGCATTCTCCAGTTCACGCCGAATTCATCTGCTCCGGGCGGTAAATAAAAAATCGCTGAGGATCCTCCACCACCACCAAAGAATGCACCAGGTGCTCCACAGGCTTGAGACCAACCTGCGCCTCTACCACCAATAAATGTTCTTAACCTGGAACCTGGCGGTATCTGCCGAGGGCCATTACCTACCTCAAAGGTGACATCTATGAGGGCACCTTGACCTCCCTTAATAGTCGTGTCATCGCAGAATATACCAGAGAAGCGTACTTGCCCTCCGTCTCCACCACGAACACTTATTTCCACAGAACCTGCATCCGCAGGGATGACGTGATCAAGTGAAGTTCCGTCTAGGATAGTAACGGGTACCCCGTTTACCAAATTGATGTTTTGCCCAATACCTAGGATAGGTAGGAAGCAAGACAGTAATATTAAAATCTTGGCTTTTCTCATGGTAAAAATCATGTTTGAGTCTGAAAAATTATTTGGCTAATCGGAACAGATTAGAATAGTTTACTTAATGAATCATCGACTAGTAATCTGCTCTGGTACAAAGGTGAGATATGCCAAATTCAGAGCCTTAACCTATATACGCATCCTGTTAACTTATATGCGCAAATCCCCTATTTTAGGGGTGTTTAGAAGAGCCTCTTTACATGATTTTAGCTATGGGCAGAACATTTTTTGACTAAAAGAAGGTGGAAACTCCAAGGATAGATAAGCATCAAATAATGGCTAATGCTACTTCCTTTCAAAGGAGAATTACATAATATAGAAGTTGGGAATATATTAGACTGGGCATATACCTTACAGTCGAAGTGCAAGCAGCTGTTTCCTTACTGTCAACCCAAGCTCTTGCAGAATAATGTAAAGGAGAATAGTTTATTTCTGGATCAGACGCTGTAAGTAGTCTTGGTAGGATCCATCCCGAAAGGTCTTGGACAGTTGGCGGCTTTCAACAAATTCTCCGTTCTTGAATTGATAGGTCTTCACATCAACCTCCACCTCCTCCATCTCTGCTATAACCGCTGTGACGATCTCCCCGTCTGCCTTGATGTAGTTCTGCGTTGAAGCAAAGCCAGTCCCGCCTATATCTAGTGGTAAATGGGTTGCGATTTTCCCAAAATCGTCGAAGATAACCAAAGCCATTTGATCATAATCATCCACTTCGGAGTCCGTTGGATAAGCGTAGTACAGCAAAGCCATTTTTTGCCCAAAGTATTGGATTTGAGCAAGCGCTCGCACCTCTTTTATTTCCATTGGACTAGACAGCTTGGGCGCCAAGTCAAAATTAATCTTCTGTCCAGAATAATCTGCTAGAAGGGTTTTGTCTAGGCGAACTGGAAATGGTAAAGTTGGTAGGCTGTCCAACAGTTGCTCGATAGTAAAGTCAGGTTTAGTATTCTCTGTTTCGACCATCTCCTTTGGTTTTTCTGAGCTTTGACAAGCGATCAATAGTAAAAGTCCCAATAAGGGTGCGAATGTTTTCATAGATATTTGGGTTTAGCATTTAGCAGCCAGCTCAATAATTTGGGTGAATGTGAACCTCCAAAGCCCTTACAGTGTGTTATACATATGTCCATTTTAGAAAAAATCCAACAAATCCCGCAAGGGTACTCGGAGGTGGAATATGAGGGCAAAAAATATGGCCTCAGCCGATCCGATTTCAATAGGGGTAAAAGCATTAAAGTCTTTGCCGAAGAATTGGGCGGCAAAGACTTTATCAGTTTCAATTACTATCTCACCTCGGGAGAACATCAGTTGAAGCCTTGTGAAATGCCGCCCGAGAAAGTTCGACATTTCCTTTTCCATTTCGAACCATTGGAGATCTCCTAAAGGTTTTAACCTACTCCTCTCCTGCCCAGTAATCCAGTACTAAAACATCTTCTAGATGCGGCTTAAGCACATCTCCAAATGCCTTATGATCAGGGTGAGGTAGATAAACGGCTCGATCTTCTTCGCTGTCAAAAGTTAGGAAAAAGCAATGGGTGAAACCTTTGTCCAAGCCTTCTGGACTGTTGTTGGTTCCCCATTCATAGCCTTTGATTTCTGGAATTTTGCCTGGCAAGGCAGAAAAAGCAGCTTCTACGCTTTGGATATCCGCTTCCGTGGAGCTTTCCTTGAATTTGAAGAGAACCACGTGTCGCAATTGCTTTGTGGGGGCTTCCTGGACTACCTCTTTCTCTACCACCTTTTCTTCCTCAACTGTTTCCGTACAACTGCTCAACAATCCAAAGGCAAGAAATACCAAAAGTAAGTTTTTCATCTATTCAATCTATTTTATGCACATGATTAAGTGTAATTCACAGCCTTGGGATGGAACCTATTTCCAAGCGAGGCCGTTATTGGCGATAGAAAAATAGCATAAACTCTTGATAAAGCATGCAAAGCCCTACACTATCCTCTCCTAGACTGCATTTGACTCCCTTCTCCAAAGAGGAACTAGCACTTTTTCATCAAATGAATACCTCCCCTTTTGTTCGCCAGTACTTATGGGATGATGAGATTATCCCCCTTGAACTGGCAGAGCAGATTCTCGATCAGAACACACGACATTTTCAAGACGATCAATTTGGTCTATGGAAGATTACTAGTAAAGGAACTGATAACTTCATTGGTTATGCTGGCTTGTGGTTTTTTTTCGAAGAATCGCAGCCCCAACTCATTTATGCCCTCCATCCGGAAGCAGCTGGGAATGGTTATGCTACGGAAGCTGCTCGCCTAGTGATCGACTATGCCTTCCATGAATTAGGTTTTGAATATTTGCTGGCCGCAACAGACAAGCCTCATTTGGCCTCCCAGGCAGTAGCTCGACGCCTAGGCATGCAACAAAATCGAATTGAATCTATGGATGGTAAAGTCACTGTTTTCTTTAGATTGGAAAAAAAATCATAAGTTGGCGCAAGTTCTACCTAAGAAAAGCATCTATACCTTCAAGAACGAACCATTAGCAAATGCCTCTGGTACGTTTTTTGTACGCTGATTCAATATTTCGCTCGACAAAATTATACGCAGACTAAATCTTGAGCGAACCTACCCGAAACCACCTCCTACCTACTCTCCCCGGAGTTGCCAAACTCGCTACGCATCATTTAAATTTAAAACTCGGAACATGAGCTGTAACATGCTGCTTAGACTATGCTATTTATCATTCCTTTTAATTTTTACTGCTTGTACCAATGACCCCATTGAAGTAGATGATAACAATGGTAATGAAGACAACAATCCACCAGCACCGGATCCGATTTCGGCTATTGAGAGCACCTTTCAAGGAGCCATCGACCTCGACAACTTGTACAATTATGCTCAGCAAGGGATTCCCAATTACATTACCCAGGATAATACCCGGAACAATCCTATTACCAACCTGGGTGCTACACTCGGAAGAGTGCTATTCTACGATGTCAATTTATCTGTTGACAATACCATTGCCTGCGCTTCTTGCCATCAGCAGGAAACAGCATTTGGAGATGTAGATGCTTTAAGTACCGGCGTGAATGGCGTAACCGGTCGGCACTCCATGCGACTAGTCAATTCTCGATTTGCTGAGGAGGTACGTTTCTTCTGGGATGAACGAGCCAATAATCTGGAAAATCAAACGACACAACCCATCCAAGATCATATTGAAATGGGCTTTAGTGGACAAAATGGTGAACCTGGCTTAGCAGATCTTTTTCAAAAACTAGGCGAAAAGGAATATTACCAGGAGTTATTTACTGCAGTCTATGGAGATACTGAGATTACAGAGGAGCGCATGCAGGAGTCTATGGCGCAATTTATTCGAAGTATCCAATCTTTCGACACCAAGTACGATCAAGGGCGCGCCAGTGCTCCAAATAACAATGCCAATTTCAATAATTTTACTGAAGCTGAAAATCGTGGCAAGCGACTCTTCATGGCACCTCCACAAATGCAGGGAATCAGTGGACGTACTGGCGGTGGTTTAGGGTGTAATATCTGTCATCGCGCTCCTGAGTTTGATATCGACCCCAGGTCACGCAACAATGGCGTCATCACTAATCGACTAGATCCCAATCAGCCAGATTTCGACGTGACTCGCTCTCCCAGCTTACGTGACCTCTTCAATCCACAGGGCGAATTGAATGGTCCCTTGATGCACGATGGCTTATTCACCACCATCGATCAAGTGATCGATCACTATAATGAAATTGAAGGAGCTGGAAACCCAAACCTGGACCCAAGACTAGGTCGTGGAATGATGGGCCCCGGACAAGGCGGAGGAGCCGGGCAACGACTCAATATTACGATGCAGGAGCGTGCCGATCTCATTGCCTTCTTGATGACCCTAAGCGGCCAGAATATCTATTTTGATGAGAAATGGAGTAATCCATTTCAGTAGGGAGGGGAGATGCAGACATCGGAAGTCTTGAAGACTTCCGATGTCTGCAATGGCTGGGACTTCAGCAGTTGCTGGCCTTATCCATTTTAGTGGGGAAGTGTTGCAAAATCCGTTAAAAACGATACCCTGTTTGAGCTTCGCCGCACTTAGCATGGAAAACCGTTGGTACATATATGCTATCATACGTAGAACCTGAAGATCAAAGCGAGTTTGTAGCGTTTAGGAATTTGTGGCAATTCAACACCTTAAGAAATGAATACAGCCATGATTTCCCCGACGATTTGGTCAGGACAGGTTTGGTCCCTTTTATCAGAAAAAAGGACGAAATAAACTGGGAGAGATCTTGGCCTACCCTTGCTAGTAGAAGCGATTCAAGAAATCGGAAGTCTTGCAGGCTTCCGATTTCCACGTGGCCCACTAGGCCCTTTTCCACTTTATATTACAACCCGCACTTGGATATTGCTTATCAGTTACATCCCCACCACTAAGTACTGCATCCAAGGCAGCACGTAGGTCTACTCCAGTCAATGGGTTGCCGGAATTGGGGCGAGAACTATCTAAGCGACCTCGATAAACGAGCTTCTTCTCTCCATCAAAGATGTAGAAATCAGGTGTACAAGCCGCATCATAAGCTTTGGCTACGTCCTGGCTTTCATCGTATAGATAAGGGAAGTTATAGCCTACCGTCGCCGCGTGCGTTTTCATCAATTCTGGACCATCTTGTGGATAATTTACTACATCATTTGAGCTGATCCCTACAAAACCTACGCCCTTCGATTCGTAATCTTCTACGAGTCGGACGATTTCCTCGTTCACATGAATTACATAAGGACAGTGATTGCAAAGAAACATAACCACTGAGGCCCTTTCTCCTACCACATCTTCAAGACTTACATCCTTATCGCTAACCGTGTCTGGCAAAGTAAAAGCAGGGGCTACCGTTCCAAGTGGCAGCATATTAGATTCCGTTAAAGCCATGGCTTATTTTTATTTTTTTAAAAGTAATGGTCAAAATGGCTCGCAAAGGGAACTAAGATGCCTTCATTATGAAAGACAATAGAAAAGCTTGATCAGCGATTAATAACTAATTTTCGCACAGATCGACCTTCATTACTCTCCCAAGAGAGCAGATATATTCCAGCAGAAAGAGCTCCGGTTTCAATCGGTAATTGATGCGCTCCCTTGCCAAGTTGTCCTTCAAAGATGGTACGGATCTTTTTACCATTTACATCCAATAAGGTAACCCGGCTATAAGTGGATTGTTCGATCACAGCACTAATCAAGCCGATATCTTGCATAGGGTTCGGAATAACTTTCCAATCCAGTTTTTCTTTGCCCACATCTTCTGAATTCAATATCACCATTTCAGGCAGTCTTCCATCTCGCGTATTACTTCCTTTATAGGTCCCCCATAAAACATCTTCCGTAGCTATCGGTACATTAAGGTCATAGACATTCAAAAAGACAGAATCAACTCCTGCTCCAAAAGTTTGAGTATAGGTTAAGGCGATGAGATCCATTTTTCCATCACCATTGACGTCTCCAAAGTTTGCTCCATTCATGAAGGTCCACCCTTTTGGGCGAATTGGAAAATTCGCCACCTCCGTTTGCCCATCCATTTCATAAGCATTAATAAACCCATTCCCCTCTGCATCAATTGTATTGGAACCAAAAACCAATTCGAATTCATCATCATTGTCCACATCAGCAACGGTAATAATGCCTTCGAGCCCTCCATTCTTACGGATCGGAAAGCCAGGCAGGGCAGTTCCTCCTCCATCCCATCCAAACAGGACGTCCTTGTTTTCCTCATCACCGATTGGTCGACTCATAAAAATCTGGTGGCCTCCATCCAATGGAAGGACGGTAGGTGTATTAAACGTCCAGGAATCTTCGGCTATTGGCTTTGGCCAGCCGGGATAGTTAGTTCCATCGCCTTCCATCACGTAAAACTCTGGTTTTGGGTCCATATTATCTCCATGGGTTGCCCCTATGATCTCCAATGCCTGATCATCGTTTAAGTCAACAAGGATAGGAGATTGGAAGCTATATCTTCGTTCTGGATGCGTCTTGATTGGGAACCCAGCTTCTAGTTGTCCATTGGCTTGAATCACGTATCGACTTTCTGTTGAATTGACCACTACTTCTACCGCATTATCTCCATCCACATCTCCTACGGAAGGAGTCACTGCGGGGGTAGCATCCAGGGTTACAGGCCAACTTCCCCCAAAGGAAGAGCCATCAAACTGAACCGCATGAATTCTGCCACTCGGACTCCGCCGTTCTACAAAAATGATCTCTAGTTGATTGTCATCATTTAAATCTGCTAAAGCTGCCGCAGTCAGTATCCAATTGCCATCGAAGTTGAGCGGCCAGCCAGTTTGGGTATTACCTTCCTTATCCAAGAGGTAGATTCTACCTGTACCGTTGATACTACCCGTGGTTTGTACGATATCTAGCTCCCCATCATCATTGATATCAGCTACGGATGGAGGATAGACGATGAATCCGCTCAAGGTCTTCTCCCACAAGAGTCCTTCATCCGTATAGGCACGCAAGCGATTATCGAATCCCAATAGGATATCATCCTTTTGATCACCATTTAGATCTACCACGGTTACATTCCGAAAGTTTTTGAAATTTGGATTAGCCCTCCCCCCGAAAGGGAAACCAGATAATTGATTGAAACCGGCCCCGTCGCGTTCTTCGAGAATCGAGTTCGGTATAAATTCTTCGGTTGTTATCGTGTAATCTTCGTGTACGCTAGCTTTTTGCCAGTTCTGGCCAAGGAGGGAAACACTAGAAAAAGTCAGAAAGAGTAGAATTAAGTGTAGGTTTTTCATGTACAAGATTTAAGTTTTTGGATCCGAGAAAATGGCTTGAGGCGCCTGTAAATATCTCTCGAATTTATTGGTAAGCGATTGGCTTTTTATGCCTACTTATTAAAGATAAACAAATTAATTTTTAATCTTTGCGACCCAAAATAATCGCTCTCTCTTAGACGTTTATTTTGCATACTTATCTACAGCAACACTCCAAAACTTCCCTATAATCCCGAAGACTGCTGCTTTTCGGCTCGTCTTTTCTTTTCAACATACACCCTTCGGAAATGTGAGAAAACGAATTATTAATTCCTAATTCGAGCTAATGAAATTATTGTTACCTATTGTCTTTTTCTCGCTTTTTTTACCCCTTAGCCTTTTGAGTCAGTTTAGTGGAAACGCGCCTTTCCAACCAGAACAAGGAGGACTCATTATCAACGAATTCTCCAATGGAGAAGGAGGGAACAATGTAAAGGAATACATTGAATTATTAGTCGTTGGGTCCGTTGACAACCCACAGGCACCAGTAGACCTAGAGGGTTGGATCGTGGATGATAATAATATAGCCGTATCTGGTCAAGGTAGCGCCACTGGCCACTTGATCTTCGGCGATTGCTTTTCGGCAGTGAATCCAGGTTCCATTATTGTCATTTACAATGGCTTGGACCGCAATCCCTCCATTCCCCCGGATGACCCAACTGATGCCGATCGTGATGGGGTATACATCCTGTCGCACACAGATGATTGCTTGCGGGGTTGCAATATCACACCGTCCTCCACCTCATCAGTCTATTGCCCTTGTCCAGATACCGGGGAAGTTCTACCCGCCTGGCCTCTGGGCTTGCGAAATGGAGGAGATGTTGTACAAGTAAGAGATCGATGCGAAACAGTAGTGCATGCCATTTACTGGGGAGGTGTAGAAATTACACCGGAAGTAATGAATAGCCCCACTTCGATTGATATGGGCACTCAAAGTCAATCTGGCCGGCTGGTCGAATTTTCCAATACGGATAGTGACGACTGGAATGACCGAGACAACTATGACATTAGGAACTTCAATAATTCAGAAACGCCGGGAGCAGAAAACTCAGCTGCCAATGGCGCCTTTATTGCCAGTTTAGCTGCCGGTACCTTCAGTGGCAATGGTACGGTTTCGCTCTGTTTCGATACAGATGCAGGTGACCTGGTGCTCCCCGTGGATGCGGGTTTCTTCACTTCGCCAATTGAGTTATGCACTGGTCAAGATATTGGTCCCTTTCTGGTTTCTTACGAGGAAGCCGATGAAAACGAACCTGATGCACCAGGTTTCAATTATGAGTATGCCTTTATCCTTACTCAAGACATCAACCGCATCTTTACCATTATTGATTTCAACACGGATGGAGATTTCGATTTTGCCAACTTACCTCCTGGTACTTACCAGATATGGGGCTTTTCCTTCATCCAAACCAATGGTTTGATAAGCGTGACCGACTTCTTGAACAGTGGTTTTACCACGCTCACAGAAATTGAGGCCTACAGTGAATGTGGTTATGATGGAGATATCGACAACTTGGACGCCATTGGGAATGCTGTAACGGTTATTATCTTTGATGGGGTTGGAGAAACGGTCGACTTGCCTCCGCTGGTCAAATGTGAAGAAAGCAATGGCGAAGCTACTTTCGACTTAACAGCCTTGAATGATAGTCTTTCCGTCAACTTCACCGTTACCTGGTATAAAGACCAAGAAACAGTGGCAGAGGTAGATCCTGCTGATAATTTCCTCTCCGCATCCACTACCGTTTTCGCAACTATTGAAAATGATTTCTGTGAATCGGAACCCATCCCCTTAGAACTACAGGTGGTTTCCGCCACTAGTTTGCAGACTCCAGCTAAACCCATCGTTCGTTGTGAAGAAGCGAATGGCGAAGCTACTTTTAATCTAACTAGCCTGAACGATTCTATTCTAACTGACAATAGCCTCGAATTGCTCTGGTTCGAAGACATGGAAGGGAACAATCCAATAGGCGAACCGGCAACCTATTCCAGCGCAAGCACCACTGTATTTGCTGGAGTAGAAAGTGAAATATGCGATATCCCACTGGTTCCCGTAGTATTGGAAGTCAGTAGCGTTTCACCCATTAGTCTAAGTATGGATCAAGCGATAGGCTGTGCTGGAGATGCTTCCGGGGCATTATCTATAGTTAGTGTTGATGACCTCAGCCAACTTACCATCGATTGGAATAGAGATGAGTTAGATGGGATCGCTGCTCCTCAGAACTTAACCGCTGGCGACTACTCGGCCGTGCTTAGCAATACAGATGGCTGTTCCCAAATGGCCTCCATCACACTAACAGAACCTTCAGCCATTAGCCTGAACTGTACGGAAGAAACCCCCGCTAGTGCTGAAGACTTAGCTGACGGGACAATATCTCTTACCATCGGGGGAGGCACCAGCCCGTACACAGTAAGCTGGACAGGGCCTAGTCCAGGAAACACAACTTCAGATACAGCAGGCGATCTGTCCATCCCGGACTTGTTGACTGGGAGCTATCAATTTACGCTGGTAGATGCCAATAATTGTGCCGTACAATGCGAAACGATATTGAACTTCACCCCGCCAGTCTGTGACCTTGTCGTCAACGAGGATGTGCAACTTATTAGCTGTCCAGGCGAGGCCGATGGAGCCATCACTTTGACTATTAGTGGGGGTAGAGCGCCCTATGACATTTCCTGGGCGGATGGAGATGTGATTCCTTCGAGATTAGATTTAGAGCCAGGACTATACGAGGCCGTGATCACTGACGCGAATGGCTGTACTGAAAATGTAAGTATAAGTTTGCAAGATCCAAGTCCTCTATCGGCAGAAATCAGCACCCTTGCCGGAGGATGTGATGCCCCAACGCAGGTAGCCATCAATTCCATTATTGGAGGCAACCCTCCTTATGAATTCTCTCCCGATGGGGCCTTTTTCAATCCAATTCCTAACCTTCCATTTAGCTTCGATGGTTTGGCGCCGGGCACGTACATGATCCATGTTCGAGATGCGGGAGGGTGTGAAGTGCAGCGGGAAGTGGTGATTGAAACTAGTGCTGCCTTGCAACTAGAGCTAGGTCCAGATCAAGAGCTACAACTAGGAGACAGTTTGGTTCTAAAGCCGATACTCAATTTCGACCCTATGCTCATCGAGTGGGCGCCGACTGATGGAATTTCGAATGTCGATCAACTGGATGCCGTACTTAAACCCAGCTTCACCACCACTTATACACTGACATTGACAGATGCTGGCGGTTGCTCCATAAGCGACCAGATTACCATTATTGTAGATCGCAATCGCCCAGTATTCATTCCCAATGCCTTTAGTCCAAATGGTGATGGCGTCAATGACAATTTCACGCTGTACTCTGGTATGAGTGTAGATCAGATCGTACATATGAAAATCTTCGATCGTTGGGGCAATCTGCTATTAGATCGTCAAGATATGCAGCCCAACAACCCAAGTCTAGGTTGGGATGGACAATTCCGGAATCGGCCATTAAACCCTGGGGTCTTTACTTATTTTTTCGAAGTATTGTATATGGATGGACAGACGGATATCATTACTGGTGAGGTGGTTTTGTTAAGATAAAGCTACCACCCGGCCTAGAAAGCTTATATTTGGATAAACGACAGTCATGCTTAAAGCAATATTTTCTTCCTGGATGATCGTGTTAGTATTCCTACTCCTAGGATGTGGAGTGAAGAAGAAGTCTGCGTCCTCTGAAGATTTACGATCTCAATGTTGCCAGGAATGTGTGGAGGCTTTTTCAAAGAGTCCCGTCGGTATTGGAGCAGAAGGGGCACAGTGCGGATCTTTCAATTCCGCTGTGGAAATCAGTAGTGCTTGCCAGAAGTACTTCAAGGATAACCAGCTTATGGTGAGCGAGTGTCAGTAAGACAATGGGTTTTCTAGGTTTTTACAGTTAATGCGTGAGTCGATGAAGGAGTCCTGGGTAAATAATTTTCAGGACAATCATCACGAAGACAATTGAAATTACCAGTATCACCCAATTAATCGGGATGGATCTCTTTTTTTCCCGCTTTTCGCCAGCAAATCGGTACCCCTTTTTGGGTATGGTCTCAATTAGTTGTTCTTCGCCAAACTGACTTAACAATTTTCTTAGTTTGTAGATGTTTTTCCTTAGTGCTGGTTTGCCAACTCCGGCATTTCCTGCCCAAACACGATCGATCAGTTCCTCATTGGAGCACACCTCTCCTCTTTTTACTACCAACTCCATCAATAATTTCATCATGATCGGCTCCAGGTTGACTATCTGCGTCTCGCCATTTACCCAACATAGTAGTTCATTAGAGGCAGTTAAAGCCTGAATATTATCCGTTAAGTCTAGCTTCATAACAATTGTAATAAAGACAAAAAAAGGACAGTTAACACACTGCTTTTCAGCCGATTGATCCAGTATAATTGCATAAAAAACAATACGTATGATTAATACAATATCAGCAATTATTCTGTCTCTTAATCTGTTTCATCTAGGAAATATTTCGGGTTCATCCGGGCAAGACTATCAAGCCTATCAGGGCGAGGTAATTTTAGAAGGAGACACCACTGCCCTTATACTAGAAATACTACAAGATGATTTCTCTGCGATTAGCTGGAGCCTTGAAAATGCCGGTCGGCATAGGCTCCCACTAACCAACTTGGTCTACTCCCCTACTAGCCAATCTTTCAAAGGAGATTTATCTGTTTTTGGTCAAGAATTAGTGGGTTCCCTAGAAGCGAAACTGATAGATTCAGGATTAAAAGGCACACTGCTCTGGCATGGACAGCGCATCCCTTTTCAACTTAGTCAGACGGCAATAAACCGTCACTATACGGAAGAAGAAATCGAGGTAAATAATAATGGAATCCGGCTAAAGGGAACCCTAATTTTGCCAAAAGGGGATCAAAGGTTTCCTGTTGTTGCTTTTGCCCATGGCTCTGGCCATGCCACGCGATGGTGGGGGATGTATTGGGCCAAGGAATTTGCCAAAATGGGCTTGGCCTCCTTTCTGCACGACAAAAGAGGCTGTGGAGAATCTAGTGGAAATTGGATGAAGTCTTCCTTGCAAGATTTGGTCTCAGATATCGAATCTAGCATAGCGATCTTAAAGGAGCATCCTCAGATAGATGGTACTAGAATAGGAATTTATGGTGTAAGTCAAGGAGCCTGGGTTGCAACGAAATTGGGAGCCAGAAATCCTGAACTATCCTTTATGATCGTAAACTCGGGAGGAGGAGTTTCCCCATACGAAAAGGAGATGTATTCCTATGAAACCAACATGCGATTTGCAGGCATAGGAGAAAAGGGAATCCAAGAAGGATTAGCATTGGTGGAAGAATATATGGCCTATCTGCGAACGGCCAACAATAGACAACAGCTTAAAGCTAAACTTGAAGCAGCAGCAGGTCAAGCATGGTATCCTATTCTTGGCTTACAACATATCCTAGTATCAGAAGATAATGTGCCGAACTGGCAATGGGTAGCTACCTATCGCACAGAAAAGGACATCAAGCAACTTGATATGCCCATTCTATTATTGTTTGGAGATCATGATCATATTATCCCTATAGAAAAGTCTATGTCCAGTTGGCAGGAATGGCTTTCAAAGGGGGGAAACAAGCAGGTGGAATTTAAAGTATTCGCAGGTGCAGGGCATGGACTTCGGCTGGGTGGGCACCATTCTACAGGCTTTCCGAAATACGCCCAGAATCACATCAAGTTCATATCCACCTGGTTTCAAAACACTGGTATAATCCCATCAGAATAGCGAAAGCACTCTTGGAAAATTCAAGCCTTCGGAAATCCAATGAATTCCGAAGGCTTTTCCTATTCAATTATTACTCACTATTTATTCTTCTCGGTATTGTCTTTGCTGCTGAAGCTGCCGTCGTACCTGTTCCAATTCCAGAGAAAGCTTTTGTAGCTTAATCTGATATTCTAACTGCAACTTCGCCTGTAACTCTTGTAATCTTAGTTGGGCTTTTTGCCCTAACTCCTGGTCGAGTTTCTGATATTCTATCTGATGTGCTTCTTGTATTTTCTGCATTTCTTGCATTACCCCCTCTTCTCGAAACTCCTCGTGGATTTTCTGAATCTCCTTCATCTGGGATTGGATCTTCTGCTGCAGTTCCTGTTCCTGCTCCTGATAGGCATTTTGGAGATCTATTATTTGCTTTTGAAATTCCTGCTGCAATTTTTCATCCTTTGCCAGGTCACCTTTTTCCTCCATCTCCAGCTTCATAGCATGTATCTTTTTCTCATACTCTCTATGCAACTCTTCCAATTGCTTCATCTCCGCAGATTCGTGTAATACCTTCTCCTTTATTCGCAATTCTTCCACATACTTCTTTTCGACTTCGCGAAGTTCTTTTTCAAGATGCATATGCTTTTCTCGCCACTGCTCGTCTACTTTCCGATGCAGCTCATCATATTCGCGAGCCAATTCCTCCATCTCTTTCCGTTCCGGACTATTTTCCAGTTCTAACTCAAGCCGTCGTAGTTGCTCTACTAGTTTTCGTTCCTTCAGTTCTAAAGCCTCTTTAGTCTTTGGAGGTACGGTGTCGGTCTTTGCTAAAACCTCTAGTATTGCCTGTCTCTCCTGATGTAGTTTCAACTCCAACATCGCACTTTCCGCCTGACCCAATTCCTCCTCCAGCAACTCAACTGCAACTCTTTGCTCTAGTTCCGCAGCTTCCGCGGCGCTCAGGGCTTCATGATATGCCAATACAGGATCGATATCTGCTGGTACTTCACCATATTCATTGGCATCCGTTGGCCGGAAAGCTACTAGGGTAATCAAGGACATTAACACCACCATACTTGTCCAACCCTTGGTAACCACCTTAGCATGTCCCTGCTGACCAATCAATCGACGGATACGTTCAACAGCTTTATTGGGTTTTGAGTTAAAACCAAGGGCTAGGGAAGGAACTTCCATGCGCCACTCCTCAAGCTTGGCTAATGTATAAGCCAACTGTCGCTTGTCTCCTGTCACTCCTGCGGCAATATCATCGCAGCACAGCTCTCTTTCTTCTCTAATGTGCCGAGAAAGCCACCAAACCATCGGGTTAAAGAACAGCATCGTTTCAACGATAGATTGGAGCATATTTACCAGAAAATCATGTCGTCTGATATGCGCTAATTCATGAGCAAGAATACAAGCTACTTGCTCCGTTCGCAATCCATTTATCAAGCCAATGGGCATGAGAATAATAGGCCGAAACATGCCAATTGTTACGGGGCTATTGACCCATTTACTTTGTAATAGTTCTATGCCTGCTGGCAAACCCATTTTATCGGCAAGGTGATCCAGTTTCTTCTGCCAAGAATTTTCCAATGGAGAGGAGTGAATTCTTAGACGTTCAAGATATACCCACTCCAGGATTAACTTGATGCTCATAATACTCATTCCCGCTACCCAAATCATAACTAGCAGTGGGAAGAAAAAACCTGATTCTGAACGTTGGCCAAGGACAGCTGTGCCTTGCCCTTCGCTAGCGTATAAAAATTCAG
>CAJXPD010000127.1 GCA_913057785.1 uncultured Lewinella sp.
ATTGCTGTTGTTCGCTGGATAGTCCACGCAACTCTTGTAGCCATTACCGGAAGCGAAGACGATAACACAACCTAGACCTCCACGACCATTTGAATTGGCATCTGAAATAGCGTTATTGATGTTGGAGAAGTTAGCCGTACATGAAGTATATCCCCAACTGTTACTCATAACATCTGCGCCTTGGTTTTTCGCCCAGGTAATACCATCGGCAATATCCTGCGTGGATTCCCCTCCAACGAAGATGTTGACAGAGATCATATTGGCCAAGGGAGCTACCCCTCTTACCCCAATACTGTTATGACTAGCCGTAATAGAACCGGCACAGGCAACACCGTGATCACTGCCGCTGATGGCATCACCATTTCCATTATTGGCCGGGCTAAAGCCAGCCGTATAGCGGCTCTGGCCGGAACCATTGTTCAGATCTTCATGATCTTCAAGACCATCATCAATTACAGCCACGGTGGTGCTTGAGGATCCGAGTGAGATCCCCCAAGCTTCCAAGGCATTGCAGTCCGCATCATTTGCCCCAGCAACGCCGTCCAAAGTTTGGCCAGTATTGTGCATTTGAAATTGCTGATCGAACAATGGATCATTGATTTGATATCGCTCAATGGGTGCATAGAAGTCAGGCTGGGCAAAGTGGAACATACCACTTTCCTGCATCGCATTAGCAGCGGCTAGGGCTTGGTTCACATCCCGCAATTCAATACGATAAGTCCCGAACTTCTTGGTGATCTTCTTCATCCCAAACTTCTTAGCCATATCTTCCATGGCTCCTTCGTCTTCTTTGTCGATAAGTTGGGCAACGATGGTGCGGGTAGGGTAGAGGATGAAACCATCTGAGAGTGCGTAGCCGGGGCTAATCTCCACTTCATCTGTATCAAAACCCAGTTGGACGATCAGTTGATGAATACTAGCGGGAGAGGCCGATTCAACGACAGCGTAGGGTTTGTGAGCCCAGCTTTCGTATTGCTTTACATTTGTAGGTTTGATGCTGGTAAGGGTCGTAGCGGCATCAGCCGTAACAATGAAGTGTGTGCTACTGGCGGTAAGCGGCATTCGATTGTTATCCGCCCAGTAATAAGGGCTGTTTTGGGCAATGAGAGTAGAGGCAAATAGGAGGCAAATTGCTCCTAAGAGTAATGTTTTTTGCATGTCGATAGTTGTTTTAGTACAAATTTTAAGTTTAACAAAATCACATTGCTTGTTCACCCCAATCTATTTGAGAAAGGGCCTAATACAGGTGAAAAAGCAGTGCTTCTTTATTTCACAACCAACTGGTTATAAATTTCATATCCATAGTTAATTCCTAGAATTCATCGTGAGCTACAGGCATGGCGGTGCCTTTTCATTGTGAATAATCTTCACGCTAAATCAATGGCTTTTAAGGCCAAAACACAGTAGGTAAACTGTATTAAGCTATAAACAGCTCTTTAAGTAAACTTGTACTTAATCCTAGTAGAATATGACGGGTTAAAACGCTTGAACAACAGTGGGGAAACGGCAGAACTATATGACCAGAAGGGTCAAGTAATTCTTGACTTGAACAATGTTATAGGTTGACGTGTGATAAGTGGCCGGGTCTGTCTTAGTCTGTCAATGTGTTTTGTTAGGTACTTATCTGAGGTGTGTTATGGAAAGAGAAATGTAATATTTGAGTTTAGTCGATATTTCTAACTTTCCTTATGTAAGATCGACGACTTAAATATATTACAATTTTTGTAAAATCCATCAAAAAGCAACAGTGTTGCATTAAATTTTCTTGAATTCTTGCCATTTGACGTATGATAATTCCGTCGTTCTTATGTCTGGTATCACTTTTGGCAAGATCCTCTAAACCTATCGCTCAAAGCACCTTCTGATTCTAAAGAGAACAGAATCAGCAACTAATTCTTATTTCCACTTAGCTCCATTTTCCCCTTCTTTTGATTTTTCTGGTTTATAAGGAAGTTCTTCCAACATCCACTGTTGTTCCTCTGCATCTTTCAAATAGTAATCAAAAAACTCTTTTAATCTTCGCTGGAGGTCAAGTCGATTACTTTCTTTTCTCAACCCATGACCTTCGCCTGGATAAGAAAGAAAAACGACTGGCTTTTTGAGATAGCGTAGAATACTATAAAAGCCAAATGAATGCTCCCACTGCACCACCTTATCAGCTGTACCATGAAACAGCAACAAAGGTGTATCCATAGTCCTAGCATTAAATACAGGAGATTCAGAAATGTACATATCAGTATTAGCCGTCGGATCAGCCCCTAGTCTTCCCTGACCGGTCATATAATAATCTTGTTCATTACTCCCATCTCTAACAATATCGATATTGAAACCTTGAACCAGATTACTTACGCCTGCTCCAGCTGCGATAGCCGCAAACCTATTGTCCTGCGTAGACATGTACATTCCACAATGCCCGCCGAAACTAAATCCTTGATAACCTATTCGTTCTTCATCTACGTAACCCAGTTCCGCTACCTTTTTGATAGCAGCATCAATACATTCATGCATATCAGAGTGAGGAGTTCCCACATTGAAGTGAATATCAGGTTGTAGGAACAAATAACCTTGAGAGACATACATCATCTCAGGTCCCACTGCCCCGTTGAGGTAAGGGATGGCATAACTATACCTATTGTAGGATCTCTTTTCATAGGAATAGACAATCATAGGTCGCTTTTGCCCCTCTTGGTAATCATCGGGAATACTCAGGATGCCTTGCAAGGGCACTCCCTCGTCATTGGTGTAGTCTATCAGAATACGCTTGCCCCATTTGAACATTTCTTGTTGTGGATTGGTCTGCGTTATCTTTTTCGGGTTTGTGAAATCCAGGGTAGTAAGGTATGCCTCGGGATAGTTCTGATAATCTCCCTTTTTATAGATAACGGCATCAGATTTCTCACTTTTTATGATCCCGTGCCTTCGATAAGGGTCGGCATAGCCAGCGGGTCCGTATATGAGTTTAGTGAGTTTTCCTGACTGTAGTTGATAGTAACCGGCATGCTTACTTTTTGTATGGAAAGCGTACAAAAAATTAGGCGCGGAAAGGTCTATATAACGGTCCTCAATTTCAGGTTCTCTGGTAAAGCTGTAGTCTTCAAAGCGAAAGCGAATGGCATCTTTAGCAGTGACTGAAGCTGTTAAATTTTCAGCAGTTCCTTTCCCATCTAGCGGAAGGATCCATAGGTCAAATTTGTGATTGACCAGTATGGCATTTCGGTCTTTTACCCAGCCCACGAATCCATAGCTTGGGATATAACCATACATATCATACTCCTTGTCTACAAAAGACACCTCCAAACCAGCTGAAATGTTACGTTTTGAAGCTTTCTTAAAATCATAACACCAGAAATGAGCTCCGTCCCAGAGAATCACTTTATCACCATCTGGAGAAAATTCCAATCCAGTACTGTATCTCGAACTATACTTTTTCTCGATTAACTCCTTCTCACCTGTCGTAAGGTCAATACGGTACAGATCATTCTTATTGACATCCCAATCCGATAGATATTTACGATTGTCAGTACCAATAGCCCACTTATCTGTTCCTCTACTGAAGACGAGTCGTTGGATTTCTTCAGAAGTTAGTTGCACAACTGTCTTAGAGGAACGGAGAAACAGCGCATCATACACTTCATTCTTATTATTTTCATTATCCGTGATTCGCTCGGAAAGCAGCTTTTTATCTTTCCAATGCCAAACCTGGACACTAGATTTATCCTTGTCATTTTGCTTTTCCTTCTTCTCGCCGGCAGTATTATACTTCTTCAGTTTCAGGAACAGTCGCTCACCATCTTCACTCCAAATGATTTCGTTGAGGTATCTTCCATTCTTCACCGCTAGACCCATATTTTCAGGCATGCCTTTTATCTCTGCTACCGGGTATTCAGTCATTGCCACAGCTCCTTTGTCAAACCCAGTGATCAGCACGATATCCATCCTCTCATAATCTACCTCCTTTTTAACCTTATTGTATCTGTAGGCAGCCAGGGCATCTTTAGTGCTATTCCATGATAAGTTAGAATAAATAAAATTGCCAGTTTGGAGAGCTCTAGTGGTCATCTTGCTGGGGTCGTACAAATAAATACCATTGCCCCGCTTATCCTCTGATGCTATAGTGTAGGCAATGTAGTCTGATTTCCTATCTACTAAAAACTCTCCAATATTACCGATGTAGTGCTCGCTTCGATTATCGAGATCGTAGACTAAAAGGCTTTTCTCATCCGTGGTGATGAAGTAGTTTTTGTCTTCCAAAAAGCGATAGGATGCCGTAGATTCGTAGCGCACGGTGAAATTAGAGGCAAGATGCTTTAGCTCAATAAATGTCGTATCCTTTTTATCCTTACCCTTTTCTGAGTCTGGCTTAATTTGATAAGCAATCCAATCTGAAGAAGCTGAAAATTGGGGGCGCTTCGCATCCGGAACCTTGTATTTAACCCCATCCTTTACACTGGAGATGTACAAGACATCGGTCTGATTGTCCGTTTGATAATAAGTCTCGGAGATCTGTTCCGAACGCCTTTTTTGTATACTATCCTTGGCCGCTTCTGGCTTGTCAAACAAGCTATAGAGCGTAGTGTACCACTCTCCATTATCGGATAGAATCACCGAATGAGTTCTCCATTGCCTGACATCATCAAAAGAAAGTTCTTCTTTGTTGGACTGGGCTATTATGGTATTATTCCCGAAGATCAGTAAGTAACTGATCAGGGCTAAAGAGATTAGCTGCTTCATAATTCGCGTTTCCAATTTGGTGGATAGCAATAACTTGGTTCTGAATATTCTTTTCCCCTTAAGCATAAAAGTAGATAAAATTAATTAAATGCAATATTGTTGCATCAGTAACTAAATTGCTTATTTTTGCATCTGCGTTGCATGAAAAATGATCTCAATTTTGAGTACGATTCTCATCCGGATTGTTTCAGAGTATCACATTTAGCTGTGGATCTAGTAGTATCAAAAGGGTAGAGGGTGACTGAAAGCCTTTAACTGAGCCGGAGTAAACATCACTAATGTATCAAAAACTACTTACGATAGCTTGGATTACGGAAATTTCGAATAGGCAGTAACATGAGCCAGGCTCTCAAAGTAAATAAAACTTCACTGTATATGGAAGTTACACAATCAAGACTAAATCGATCAGATATTTTGGGCGCTGCTGCAAGTGGCCTTTGTGCCATTCATTGTACCCTAACTCCTCTAATATTCGCAGCCAAACCCCTTTTGGAGGGAACGGTAGGTGAGCACGCCCATGGTGTCGGCTTTTGGGCGGTTTTTGATTATGTTTTCTTGGTCTTAAGTCTAGCTGCAGTATGGTATTCTGCCCGGCATACTAGTCACACTACCATCAAGTGGGTCCTTTGGGCAGCTTGGATAGTCTTTGCTATTGGTATTCTAGGAGAACCATTAGAGTTATCCTTTGGCAAATGGTTAATGTATGCCGGTTCTATAACCTTAGTGATAACACACCTACAAAACTACCGCTATTGTCGGAATGCCCAGGACGGAAATTGCTAATGTACAGTCCGCAACCATCGGGATAATTTGATAAATCATCATTTAACGCAACAAATAATATGCTACAAACGGAGTGTAAGTTTGCCAATGCGTCTATTGGTAGTGAGGTAAAGGTTTTGCAGGACATTCATTTGAAGTCCAAAAATATTGCCATCTACGAGCGCGATATTACCGTATTAAAGCAGGATCTAACTCCCTTGGTCAGAGAAGTCATTGAATGCCGTGCTATTGGATCTACAGAAGAGATATTGCATATCGTAAAGGATTACTTCGATAAAAATTTACCAAAGAGCCAGGCTCTATTTGAAGATATTGCTGGAGTGCTGAGTTTATTTCAAAGAACCACCGAAGCCTCCTCTTTTCGCTTATTGTTGGCTAGTGTCAATTCTAATATGTGTAGCCGCTTTCATACAGATATCAATGATCTGCGACTACTTTGTACCTACCTGGGTCCTGGAACCCTTTAGGTGCCGGATGAGGCCATAGACCAAGAAGCGTCACGTGCTAGAGGAAGCAGAAGTGAGCTGCTTATAGATGAGCAGCAGATTCAACAAGCTACTGCCGGAGATGTAGTTATTCTCAAAGGAGCCCTATACCCCGATGCGAACCCCATACTACACCAAAGCCCTGCCATTGAAGGAACGGGAGAAAACAGACTTTTGCTAAGAATTGATACCGACGAATTTTTAAACTTTTGACATGATGGTAACTAAAAAACTCCCCGTAACCGTACTAAGTGGCTTTCTAGGTGCGGGTAAAACCACCTTACTTAACCACGTCCTGCACAATAAAGAAGGCTTAAAGGTAGCCGTCATTGTCAATGACATGAGTGAGGTCAATGTTGATGCGGAATTGGTGAAAAATGAAAACACTCTTTCGCGTACAGAGGAAAAACTAGTAGAAATGAGCAACGGGTGTATTTGTTGCACCCTGCGTGAAGACCTAATGATAGAGGTAGAACGCCTGGCCAAAGAGAATCGTTTTGATTATTTGCTAATTGAGAGTACTGGTATTAGCGAACCTGTGCCAGTAGCACAAACCTTCTCTTTTGTAGACGAAGAAAGCGGAATAGATCTCTCTCGCTTCAGCTACATCGATACCATGGTTACAGTGGTAGATGCTTTTAACTTCTTCAAAGACTTTGGCAGCCCTGAAACTTTAGCAGATCGAGAATTGACAGATATCGAAGATGATTTCCGGACTATTGTTAATCTGTTGACCGATCAGATCGAATTTGCCAACGTGATTCTTCTGAATAAAACCGATTTGGTGTCAGCCGAAACCCTTGGCGTACTTAAGTCAGCGATCAATAAGCTGAATCCAGGTGCCAAGATCATTGAGTCTACCTTCAGTAAAGTCAATCCAAACGAAATTCTCAATACAGGGCTTTTCGATTTTGAAGAGGCAGAACAGAGCGCAGGTTGGCTAGCCGAATTAAATAAAGAGGAGCATACGCCAGAAACCGAGGAATATGGAATCGGTTCCTTTGTATATCGCAGTAAAAGGCCATTTGATCCGGTCCGCTTTTGGAAATATATTCAAGACAAATTTGCGAGCACTATCATTCGCAGTAAGGGTATGTTTTGGTTAGCCTCCCGCCCTGCACAGGCGCTGGTTTGGAGCCAAGCAGGAGGGTCATTGAGAGCAGATAGTGCTGGGGTTTGGTGGAGCAGTATGCCTTATCAGCAACGCATTCGATATGCTGTCTTTGTGGATAACCAAGCCATGATTGAATCCGATTGGGACGCTGACTTTGGCGATCGCAAAAATGAAATTGTCTTCATCGGACAAGACATGGATGAAACTCGCATCAGACGAGAACTTGAGGCCTGCTTAGCTACTGATGAAGAGTTAAGTACTGGAGAATGGAAACAGGGCTATGAAGATGAATGGCCTGTACAACGTGCCTACCCGGTTGGATAAGACACTAAGATCGCCAAGGGCAATAAATTCTCCCTTGGCGATCCGCTTCGCGCTTTAAATCACATTTACATTTCCTTGTGCAGAAAGGTAGATTTTTTTATTTTGCAACAATGTTGCATAAAATCACTCGTGCATTCCACTTCACTATCAAGGATTTAGAAATCGCTGCCTTGGCCAAATAAAACGCCATCAGGGCTTAATTCAATTTGATATGAAACGTACTCATTTCTTGAAGAATATGTTTGGCTTAGGCCTACTGTCCCTTTGGGGCTGTCAGACACGTGAAGATTCCCAACCAGCTGCATTGGCAGGTATCGGATTAGGTTCGGAGAAGGAGGGGTCTATGCAGTTGCTTCGGCAAGAAATGAAAGCCGCCTGGCTACGCTCTGAAACCATGACCCTGACCAATGTAGAGCAGATGCCACCGGAGTACTTCACCTTTAAGTACACCAAAGAGGCCATGAGTTTTTCTGAGCAATGGCGACATTGTGTCATTTACACTTGTGGGCAATTGGCTGGACGCACAGGTATCAAAAACCCTTATAAAGGGGTCAAGCTCCCAGTCCAGATGCCAAAAGAAGATATTATTCAGGAGTTAAAAAACATGTACACTTTTGTCCGAGAAACAATTGAAAAGCTCACGGACGAAAAACTCCTGGAGGTTTGCGATTTTGCTGGGGATACCATTCCCATTTGGCGTCTCATCTACGCCCTGGAAAATCACATTATCCACCATCGCGGACAATGTGTCGTCTACTTGAGATTAAAGGGTGTAAAACCGAAGGGTTTCTACGGCTGGTAAGTTCCATTTGTAGATTTCCATAAGCGGCATTTGACCTTACGGACTTTGAGTAATAACCAATGAACTTTAGCATATGGAGGGCAGCAATTTTAGCTTTCCACTTTTAACTTGAAATTAAATCGTTCAACTTTCCAAACTATGTTGCAAAGAAAATTTGATGAAATCGTAAAGGGACACTTTCCAAACGCTATGGATGCCAAGGATACGTCCATTCATTATTTGGGGAAAATGCAAATCGAGCACAAGATCGATATCTCGAAAGTATTGATGGCTACCTCTGTGTGTTCAGATGACATTAATGTTCCTTCTACAACCTTCTTCAATGTATTGTTTGGCCCATTCATTATGGGAGGACTAGGAGGTTTACCTTTTGCTGGACAAACGGGCATGACAGCCTTTGCTCATCACATTCCAGATTCAGGTAGTGCCTTTATCTTCTACGGTCCTCACATTGGAATTACACTAGATGGTGATTTGGGTAAGATGTACAGACCACGCCAGGAGCAAACCGGCAATTCATGTGGGGCGCTTATGTTGGCCTTGAGTCGTCTTGGAGATGCTGGTTATGCACCAGTAATGAATGACGATGACTACCAGCAGATGAAGCTAGAGGAAAGCCTTCTCCCACATCGTGAGAAATTCTTAGCCAGTGATAATCCAGCAAAAGCTATCACAGAAGCTACCTATGAAATCATCGATAAAAAGATTCATGAGCATATAAAGACCTGTAAAGATGAGTTCCCAGTTAATACCGTAACACTCCTGGGAGGGATCATTATCAATACAGATTATGGCCTAGATGATTACTTTGATGCTAGAAATTTTGAAGTAATCGATTTAAGCAGCCTCTAGTATACGCTGAAATAATAGACTTGATGGAGGAGCATCAAGATTTGATGCTCCTCATTGCTTCTATTTCCTTTCCTGGTACTACTTGGCATCGAAATTATGCAACAGCACCTATATTTTATTTGCCCTACCGATCATCTTGAGACCGTCATTGACCGTACCTTCAAGCGGAGGAATTATTATTGGACGTCGCTTGGTAACTCAATAATTTTTGATCCAGAGATGGTCGAGCAACTCATGGAACTTCTGACGACCAAAGACATCAGTCAGGTTTCTTTTGTGTTGTCCGATGATAATAGCATCGTATCAGACGCCCTAGGAAATCATGAGTTCTGTGAAATAACCGGACTTCGGCATTTCTACCAGGAAATAGCCAGACAGAAACAACGTTCAAGAGTCCTTTGGCAATCCCACCACCTTCAATTCTCTGTCCTCTCCAATTATTTGAATCAAAAGATCAAGGAACTAAAATTAGCGCTAGGGGATAGATGTACTGATCATCTTAAGATCAATGGTAAAATATATCTCACACAGCGAAAGGCGTTCAGTGATATCTATACCGATTGGATTTGCAAGGAAAGATCTAGTTTCAGCTTGAATTAAATATCATGCTCGACACCTCTGGAGTAGATGACTCCTAAATCCTACCCTTAGTGGCAAGTCCTTTTCCTAGTTTGTCATGGACTTCTTCTCACCTTTAAAATTTTCTTTTAGTTCAGATAGTTATCTTGATCTTTCTTGCCCCACTGCGCCTTATGAGGGATAAGCTTAATCACAGGACTAGCAAAATTGTAGCAAATGGACATTCGAATTCTCCAACCCTTTCTTACAAAATCAGCAGGATAATTGAGGTTACTATCTGGCACTTAAAATAGCTTGTTTACGATTACCATATTACGGTAACATACTGAAGTTAGGCGCTTCAAAACGTCTTTCTTACGTATAGATTGACCAATGATGATATTACATATCGCTAAGCACGAATTAATCAGAGCTCTTAGAAATGGGCTTACCCGAATGCTGTTCACAACTACCATCATTCTTCTCATAGCTTCCATGGTCTTGAGTGTCAGGGACTATCAATTGGCCAAGAATCAGTATCAGGAGAACTTAGCACAGAATAGGCTCATTTGGGAAAGTCAAACCCAAAAAGATCCACATGATGCAGCCCATGATGGCACCTATGCAATCAAACCGCTCCACCCTCTCTCCATGTTGGATCCTGGAATACGGCCATATGCCGGCCAGGTCATCCATCTAGGCGCACATGAACGAAAGCAGGGCAGCTTAAATGAGGCAAAGGATCATTCAGAACTGTTCCGGTTTGGGCAATTGACGCCCAAATTCATGCTTTTATACATATTCCCCATCCTCTTGGTGTTTTTGGGATACAAGACTGTTACGAGTGAAGTAGAAAGGCATACACTTTCTCTATTGCTTGCTCAAGGGGCAAGCAGCCGACAGATCGTACTTGGGAAGTGGATAGCACTTACAGCTACTATGCTCATACTGTTTCTGCTCTTCGGCCTGAGCATTGGTATAGCCTATAGTTTCTTGAGGTTTCCCATTCAAATCTCTGGCTTTGAATGGTTGGTATTCAACCTGAGTTACCTGATTTATCTACTTATATTTGTTAATCTTACGATCCTAGTTTCAAGTTGGGCTCGATCTTCTGGAGTAGCACTAGTAGGTTTATTGGCCTTCTGGATTTTTATTACTTTGATTGTACCCAAACTCTCTTCCAATTTGGCAGGGCGCCTCTATCCTTTTCCCACCCTTCAAACCTTTAAGGAAAACATTTACGAAGATCAACAAAATGGACTCAATGGCCACAATTTCTGGAACGAAGCTGCACAGGTTTTTCAAAAGCAGGTATTGGAAAAGTATGGAGTGGAAACCATTGACGACTTGCCAGTAGATTATGGGGGTTTGTTACTAGCTGAAGGTGAAAAGTATGAGTCCGAGGTGTACAGCAAGCATTTTGATCTGCTTCAGGCCCAATACCATAAGCAGCGGCATATCTTTCGCCTCACTGGACTTACTTCGCCCTTCCTAGCCGTCAACTTCATCTCAATGGCTTTGGCTCGCACAGATTATGATTTTCAATGGCACTTCGAAGATAGGGCAGAAGCGTATCGCGTTGAGCTGAATACAGCCTTGAATATGAATATTGCACAAAATGCAAAAGAGGTAACTAGCTATAAAGCATCTACGGAATTGTGGGCGCAAATGCCCAGATTCAACTATAAGTGGAAACCCGCCCGCCAGATTATCATAGATCACGAGCTGGAGTTTGCCATAGTCCTTGCTTGGGGAATATTCAGTTTTCTTGCGATGCTATTTTTCAGCCGGAAAATCCAGGTCGCCCGATGAATCAGCTATCACAAATACGCGCTGAGCTACGCCTACTATTTCGAGATTATGCCTTTGGTGGCTTGATTTTGCTGCTCCTTTTCTTAATGACAATCGCTACTTGGAATACGCATAGGCACCTACTGGCTAAACAACTCGAATTGGAGGAGCAGTCGGCACTCGTTCAGCAAAACGATCAGGAACTAATAGCTCAGATTGATTCCCTTCAGCAGGGCTTAGCCACCTACGAAGGGCAGTATACACTACCCACTAATGGGGTCCGACTAACCTACAATAATCATCGAATAGCTTGGATGCCCACAAGGGAATATGCGCTATTGGCTATTGGCCAAGGGGACCTTTTCAGCGATTATAAAAAGATAGTACTCTACTTCAATGATTCTTATGAACGGAAATCCCAAGAGCTAGCCAGTCCAGTAGAGCAGTTCTTTGGCCGGCTAGATGTAGCTTTCGTGTGGACCTATCTCTTACCCCTAATCATCCTGCTTTGCTCCTTCAATACCTTGTCCGTAGAGCGAGAAACGGGACGACTAAGACTGATTGCCGCTCAACCGATCCAGCTTTCAAAATGGCTCATGATCAAAATTGGCCTTCGGTTTGGAATCCTCTTCTCGACGATCATCCTCTTCACCTGGTTTTTATTGCTGTACTTTGGCGTCCCCATTTTCAAGGATTTCGCTGGGTTTGCGCAGCTAAGCTTGATCCTGCTTTTATACATCTCCTTTTGGTTCTTCCTCAGCTTTCTGGTGAATCAGTTGGGGTTTAACTCCGGAAGAAGTCTTATCCTGCTAATGAACCTATGGGTATTGTTGGTTTTTCTCATTCCATCAGCCATTAATCAGTTGGGGCGAGAACTTCATCCCCTCCCTTCCCGCTTAGCAATCATTAATCATCATCAACAAGTCTATAATGATATTGAGGGTCAACTCGAAGAAGAGATGGAAGAGCTATTTCGCTTACACCCTGATTGGGCAAGTACCGACCCGGTTACCAAAGACATGTCCAATTCTACGGGCTGGAACATTAATTTTCTAGCTAAACAATATATAGCACAGCTCAAACATCAGCCAATAGCCCAAGCCTACGAAGACAAGGTAGATGAGCGGAATCATTGGCTCAGTCAATTTCGGCTTCTTTCACCGGCCATGATATTTCAAAGTGCGCTGACCGATTTGGCAGGTACTTCTACCCGATACTATCGGAGTTTTCTACAACAGTCGCAGAGATATGCTCATGAATATCGACAATATGTCTTCCAAGGATTGTTTACAAATCATGCTTTTACTGGAGATGAAATCCAGAACCTACCTAGTTTCAAATTTGATAGACAGGCCTTAGCAAGCCTTGTCGGAGTTAACATTCTGGGGCTTTCAATCTATCTAGTACTTATAGCCATTGCCATCCGGTATCTTTCAAGAAGAAGATCCACGGTAGTTTCCTAATAAAACGGTTCCCTGTACCACAAGAACAATTGGACATTAACTCAATCATTCTTTAAGGCTGTGGTAGGATTTACATTTGTTGCTCGCCAAGCCGGTAATAAGGTGGCAGCTACGGAAATGAATATCAATCCTAATGCAGTCAACAGATAGACGGGTAGGTAAAACAAACTCACCTCATAGAGGAATTTATTGATAGGCTGTAAGACAATGAAGGCCAAGACAACCGCTATAAACAGGCTGATACCCGCAATTTTCAATACATCGAAAATAATCATCTTCAAGATATCCCCACTCATGGCTCCTAGCACTCGCCGAACCGCTAACTCTTTCGTCCTTTGACTCAGGATAAATGACATGACACTAAATAGCCCAATGGCAGCTAACAAACCACCAATGATGGCAATACCCAAAAACAATATACTGGAAACCCTCGACTGCCAACTCTGTTTGGAAATATGATCTTCCATGAGAAGATACTCAAAAGTAGGTTGATGAGCATCAATGGAGAAAATCGTTTGCCTGAGGCGCTCCGCTAAGCTCAAGGGGGGAACCGAAGCTTTTACCACAAAATAAGAGTCGATTTCGGAATCCATTAAGATAGAAATATAAACGCTAGGAATGTTGCTCTCTACTATATTCTGGTGCTTGACATCCGCAATCACGCCCGCGACGGTCAAAAAAGGAGCCTCTGAATCCACCGTTCCCAATTTGATCTGCTTGCCTACTGGATTTTCACCCAGTTGTCGGGCCAATTGCTCATCAATGAGCACCTTGAAGCGATCATTGGTTGGATTGGCCAGATCAAAGCCTTCCCCTTCTTTAATAGGGATCTCCATCACATCAAAATAATTGGGCGTCACCCGCTGAATACTGATGTAGGGATTTTCAGCTTGGGACAAGGGAGATTGCCCTTCTATCGTAAAAACGGATTGTGCATCAGTGGAGGTCTTTACAATGTCTGTGAGTGGAAGCACGCTATTGACTGCCACACCTTCTACACCTGGAATCGCAGCAATCCGTTCTGTACTTGTTTCATAAAAGGAACGAATTTTCTCATCATCTGAGTAGTTATACCAGGATAAGGCAATCCGAAAAGTTAATCGATTTTCAGTTTCAAAGCCGATATCTGCTTCTTGCAAATTAAAGAAGCTCTTGGCCAATAATCCTCCACCAATGAGCAGCAGAGCACTGATAGCGATCTCTGCACTCACTAGTCCTCTCCGTAGTTTATTTTGACTACGACTTCCAGTAGTTTTAGCCCCATCTTTCAAGCTCTCCGCAAAATCAGTCTTGGATAAGTGAGAAAGCGCTGGAAGCATTCCCGTGGCAATGCCTACCAAGACGGAAATTAAAATAGTAAATCCCAGCACAGCATAACTGATGTCTACACTTACCCAATGAGGTAGATAGAGCTCCACGAGCGAATAGGAAAAGTCACTCATCAAAAAGGACAAAGACAAACCTAAGGCTCCACCCAGCAGGGCTAGCAAGGTGGACTCTATCATATACTGCTGCACAATGGAAGCTTTAGAGGCACCCAGGACTTGGCGTAAAGTCGTTTCCTTACCTCTTCGTAGAGCATGGCTCAAAATGAGGTTCGAAACGTTTACACTTGCTATAATTAACAAGAAGATAGCGGCTGCTCCTAGAAGCAAAAGGTAATTCTTAATACCGCCGATATACATGTCCTTAATCGGCTTAGCAACAAACGAAATACCCTCATTGGTATCCAGGTGGCGTTCTTGTAGCACCTTCCCAAAGGCAGCCAATTCGGTGTTCAATTCATCTATAGTATTGCCCCCTTTTAGACGTGCCACCCCAATACTGTTACGGGATCTTCGATTGGTAACCACTCTATCGCTATAGGCCATGGCACGAAAAGCTTCATGACGATCTGGAAAACTGAAGCCTTCAGGCAGTACGCCGTAAACCTTATAGCTGGGAACACCATCAAGCGTGATGCTCCGACTTACAACTTCCGGATCGGCTTTGAATCGTCGTTCCCAGAATTCATGGGTTAGCATAACCGTTAGGCTACCTTTTCGATCCAATGTTTCTGGCCAATACTCCCCGATGGCCGTTTCAACGCCTAGCACGCTGAAGAGATTACGAGAAGCAAAGGTTGCAGTAACTTCCTCTGGTTCCTGGTCGTCTCCACTTAGATTATATCTACCACCACCTCGATACACGGCGATACCTTCAATCTTTTTCAACTCCAACTCCATGTCGAGAAATTCAGGATAAGACAGGAGTCCCTCTTGATCTCCCTTCAGCGAATAAATCTGCACCAACTCATCGGACTCTTTAAAGGGTAAAGGCGAAAGTAACAGTGCATCAATAAAGCTGAATACAACAGTATTTGCCCCAATGGCAATAGCGATCGTGAAAATGACGATTCCGGAGAAAAGGGGTCTTTTCAATAAGTTGCGTAGGGATAGTTTGAGGTGGTAAATAAAATTCATGTCTTATTTTTATGGTTCTTCGACATTCTTTGTGTTTCAAGTAAAGGTCCATCAAGTATGCTTACTTTTTCGTAGCCATATTTTGTCTTCCTCGCCGTAAATCTGCCAAATCGAAAGCTTCTATAGTTGAAAGTGCCTTGCCCGAACTGCTTTGATTTCCACCGAGAACAATAGCACGGCCGTCAACCAGAACAGCGGCCGTATGCCGTCTTGGCGTCATGGTCTCTTCGAGGAGATACAAGTCACCCGTCTTGGTATCGTATCTATGAATGGCGTCCATTTTCACATAGTCGCCAAAAATAAAAATGGAGGTTTCATCACTAATCGCAGAGAATGCGCTCAAGGGGTAGGGGAGATCCTTTCTTATTTCCCACTGTTGTGACACTGTATTAAAAACCATCACGGTCTTCATGGCTTGACCATTGTATCCACCGATGGCATAGAGGTTCTCTTTAATCGGAATCAACATGCCAGATACCGGGAAGGGAGCATCTGGTAAACTTTCCCAGTGTCTTTCCTGGAGATGCAATCGATAAGTCCTAGATGAATGGGCAGCGCCATTTAGAACGCCACCAACAACATAAATGTATTCTTTAACTTGGGCCATGCCTAGCGTCCGCACAGAGTCGGGTAAAGGGGGCAATTCTTTATACAAGCCTGTTTTAAACTCAAGAAACTCGCAGGAAGAGAGTTTATCCCTTTTCAATCCGACTTGGGTTCTCCCACCACAGCTAATCAATTTATCCTCAAAATAAACGCTAGCATGATTGGCTCTTCGGTAAAGCCCGCCGCCAAAGTACTCGGATTGCAAAGTGTTCGGGTCTACCCGTTCAATGGAAGCCTCCAAGCCTGCTTGCATAAAGTCTTTACCATTTCTTTTGCCAATCGGTGATCCTCCGTACACATAGACCCATTGGCCATCGGTCACGGCGCTGAGTCCATAGCGAGGGATTAAAAGATCACCTATCTTTGTCTTTTTCGTAGCGGCTATCCCTGCTTCAGCCGATCTCTGACCAGCTAACTCTACAGAAACCGTTAGTAGAAGAAGTAAGACAATTAATTTAGTCGGATAATTCATCTATAATAAAAACTTAATGCTGTTAAAAATAACGCAACTATGTTGCACATACAACAAGAAACTGGACTGTTTTCCTGGATACACTTGTCAAATCCTGCTTATTCGGATCCGTGAGCCTCTGGATATTTTTCTCCACACCATTGCCGCAACTGAATTATTTTTTGCAATATTGTTGCAAAAAATAATGCGCACTATTCTTTTGGTAGTTTGTGCCTTATCTATTCCCCAATTAGCAACAGCTCAAGCCAAGATCGATTGGACGGTCCTTTCAGATGTCAAATTCCGGCAGAAGCTAATCAAGGAATACAACTCAGTATACCTGCTACCTAAGTTTGGGAAACAGCCAAAAGCGTATGCTGGCAAAGAGGTGATTATAAGCGGTTACCTGATCCCTTTAAGTGCTGATTTTTCACAATTGGTGTTGTCTAAAACACCTTATGCCTCTTGTTTCTTTTGTGGGCAATCAGGTCCAGATACAGTGGTAGAGCTGGAGCTATCTCCGGATAGCAAGAGAAGGTTTTTCCGAATGGATGATTTTGTAGAGGTCACAGGGACCTTTAGTCTAAGTAAGAATGCCGCTCAATCTTTGCCCTACAAGTTGACCAATGCCAGAATGGAAAAACGTGAATAAGGAAGACCAATGGCTTCATGCCTCCAGGTCCACATAACTAGGCTCTTGCCACACTCATTGATCGTCATATTACGAACTAGTAAAAAGCTATAGAACGATGCGCCAAAGGACACTAAGCATCTTGATTAAGCAAGTTTGGAAGCACACTATGAAGAACCAAAGCACCCTCTGGCTGATTGGCATCTTCAATGTGTTGCTACTGTCCTCCTTGCTATCTGCTTACCGATACATGCATGACCAGCAGCATCTTGCCCACGAGAACAGTCAAGAGGTTAGAGAGCAATGGGTGAATAATCCCGACAAACATCCGCACCGGATGGCTCACTATGGATATGTGGCTTTTCGACAAAAATACCCGCTCAGCTTTTTCGATTTTGGCATGGATAGCTACGTTGGAAACGTAGTTTTCTTGGAGGCGCATCGACAGAATACGGTCAATTTTTCGGCAGCGAGTCTAACGAATGGCCTACTGCGCTTGGGAGAGATCTCGGCAGGAATGATATTGCAGTTACTGGTTCCTCTTTTACTGTTCTTCTGGGGATTCCAATCCATTGCCAAGGAAAGAGAACAAGGCACACTCAAGGTGCTCGTAATCCAAGGGGTGAGTGGGAAGGAACTCATTGTAGGAAAAGCCTTAGGTCTCTTTTCATTGAGTCTGACGATCATCTTGCCCGCTCTATTTATTGGCGGCATATTACTAACCTTCAACTATCTAAGTTATCAATATGCTGAAGCCTATGTCCGTTTTGCGCTTCTAATTCTTGGCTATCTTGGCTACTTTCTATTGCTTTCTTTCTTGGCAGTATTGGTTTCGGCAAGTAGCAGCTCTTCTCGTTCTGCCTTGATCCAATTGATCGGTTATTGGCTATTGTTCACCCTAGTGCTGCCTAAAGTCGCTCAAGTAGTGGGACAATCCTTCTATCCCGCTCCCTCCAAAATCGAATTTGATGTCGCTGTTGAAGAAGAGTTAATTAAGCAAGGAGATAGCCATAATCCCGATGACCCGCATTATCAGGCGCTGAAAGATTCGCTCTTAACCACCTACGGGGTCGAAAGCACTGATGACTTACCGTTCAACTATTCGGGTTTTGTTATGCGGGAAGGGGAGCGCTTAAGTGCGGAAACCTTTAATCGTCATCAGGCTCAAGTATTTTCGATCTTTCTACAACAACAAGATGTCATTCGGTTTACCTCTATTTTTAACCCCTACTTGGCCATCAAGAATCTATCGATGGGCCTCTCTGGGACCGATTATATGGCGTACAAAGATTTTCAGGAGCAAGCCGAAATCTACCGCTATGATTTAGCCCAACACATGAACGAGCTGCAAATTGAGCACATTGCCAATACAGTGCAAAGTTCAGCTGAAAAAGGAGCAGTAATTAGTAAAAGCTACTGGGAAAATACGCCAGATTTTGAGCATCACTTTCTTTCACTATCCACCGTTCTTCGCCATGAGCTGCTCTCTTTTCTGTCCTTGCTGCTCTGGCTGGGCGGGATGATCCTTTTAGCCAACACTTACGCCAATCGTATTAAAGTAATATAAGATGCTAGGTCTACTACTAAAAAATTTCCTGCGCTCCAGAGGCCTAATGATTGGGCTGTTTCTGTTGTTCCTTTCGGGCTGTATCAGCATTAATATCGGAAAATACTTTCTCGACAGCCACCAAGAAATCATTGCACAAACGGCCCATTACCAGAATGAAAGTATAGAAAGAAATGTGCAATATCATCCAGACGATATAGGGTTACTACTATACTACCTGCGTTTTGGTTTAGTGCATGATCTACCCAATTTGGCTGGCCTTTCAATAGGTCAACGGGATATCCATCCCTCCCTCGTCAACGTAACTATACGCAACCTGGAAGAACAGAAATATGCTTCTGACCTCAAGAATCCCATGTACCAGCTGCTCGGCAATATGGATTTCAGCTTTATCTTGCTTTACTTCTTCCCCTTGATCATTATCGCTTTTTGTTTTAATCTGATTTCGGAGGAGAAAGAGGGCGGCGTTTGGAACCTGGTTTTGAGCCAGACCCCTAATCCCAAGAAGATGCTAGCACAAAAGATCGGCATTCGATATGCAAGCATCTTACTGGTGCTGCTCATCCTACTAGCCATTGGAAAGGTCGTACTGGCTATTCCCCTTGATTCAGTATTTTTGATCTATAGCCTAGTAGCGATTCTATACGTCTCGTTCTGGTTTTGTCTTTCTTGGTTGGTGGCTAGTCTGCACAAAAATTCTAGCCAAAATGCGCTGATTCTGCTGCTGTCCTGGATTTTACTGACCATCATCATGCCAGCCCTAGTCAATGTGGCTTCCACGCAGCTCTATCCCGTCCCAGAAGCTTATGGTACCGTACTGGAAAGTCGGGATGGCTATCATACGCAATGGGACAAGCCCAAGGAGCCGACGATCAATAGCTTTCATCAACAGTACCCACAGTATAGCGCCTACAATCACCCAGAAGATGCCAGCTTTTCTTGGCTTTGGTACTTCGCCATGCAACAGATGGGAGATGCTCAAGCCGCAGAAGATGCCAAGAACCTCAAGTCAAAGCTTCGGCTCAGAAATAAGTTCTCGAACATCGCCGGATGGTTCGTTCCTACCATCCATGCTCAACTATCCTTAAATGCATTGGCTCGATCTGATTTGAATCATCATATTGGCTATTGGGAAGCACTAGAGGCCTTCCACGAAGAAAAGCGACTTTATTTTTACCCGAGAATTTTTCAAAATACCGCTGTGGCTGATGAGGATTGGGATTCTTTTGTCTTGGGACAGCATCAAGGGGAGATTCAGTTGAATGGGCTATCAGCCACATGGCCATTGCTGCTCTTATCCCTTCTTGTCTTGGGATTGGCTCGTATGGTCGGAGCTAGGCGGCCAGCTCTTTGACAAGGCTGATAATCAGATGAAGCTAAATACTCACTCGCAAAGGTTTTCTAGTTAGCCGGAACAGTAGATCAGAGGATCGCATCTATTCAGGACCGAGGTAGGGGATCAAAATCCGGCATTTCGGGAAAGTAGGCAGACTCTTGTCATTGCTCAAGCCTGCTTTTGGATACTTTGACTAATATTGTCTTTTACAGCCTTCTCATCTCATAAATAGAGTACCAGCGGGCAAGCTTGACGATTTTTTCATTAAATTGCAATAGTGTTGCATTTGCAATATACCTTCGATAATTATCATCCCACAAGTTCGTATATCCTATAAAAGTAGTCCTAGGATGCTAGGCTTTCCCTTGGAGTTCCAGAGGAAGTTACGGCTTGGACCAGTAAGCGTCATGGTAAACCTGTGTTACTGTATTCCTTCTCCTCAATTAAGCTAACAAGGTACAGGCGTCTACACGAGATATCGGACTCTACACCTATTTAGATGTCAGTCACACGTGGCTAATAAACAAAATCACAGCGTAAGGAGACGCAGACGAAATGCGTCATCAAATTCAAAAAATGTAATCATGTCATCAAAAATCACCAAGATATTTGTCTCCATCCTGCTTGTAATGATTGGCTTGAACCAAGCAATAGCCCAAGGATTTGAGGGATATTACCAATACCCTGACATTCACCAAAACACCATTGTCTTTACAGCTGAAGGAGACATCTGGAAAGTTTCCTTAGAGGGAGGGCTTGCTCAGCGGCTAACCACACATGCAGAGGAAGAGCGATATCCTGTAATCTCCCCAGATGGAAAGACCTTGGCTTATTCGGCTAGTTATGAAGGTCCGACTGAAGTCTATACGCTTCCCATCGATGGCGGAATGACCACCCGTTGGACTTACGAATCAGAAGGCTCAATCGTCTCGAGCTGGACACCGGATGGGAAAATCGTTTATCAAACATGGGCATTCAACAAGCGGCCTGAGGCACAATTGGTCACCATAGACCTGAAGGCTAAAGACAAGTCAGTCGTACCTTTACATCAGGCCAGCGAAGGAGTAAAAAATGAAGACGGAACCTGGTTTTTTATCCGGCCCGGCGATCACAACGATGCAGCTAAAAGATACGTTGGAGGTACTGCTCGGCAAATCTGGAAATTCAACGGTAGCAGCGAAGCAGTTAAACTAACCCAGGATTATCAGGGCGAAAGTTACCACCCGATGTGGCACGATGGCAGGGTTTACTTCATCTCTGACAGAGACGGTGTGATGAACCTCTGGTCTATGGATTCGAATGGAAAGGATGTGAAACAGCACACTAAGCATAATCAATTTGGTGTCCGTTTTGCTAACCTGGATAATGGGAAGATTGTGTATCAGCACGCCGCTGACCTATGGCTTTTAGATATTGCATCAGGTAAATACAATAAAATTAACATCCGTTTAGCCTCTGATTTAGAGCAATTGAGAGAGAAGTGGGACGACAATCCGTCACGCTACATAACGGCTGTCCACCCAGACCTGAAAGGCGAAAAAATTATCATTACAGCGAGAGGACGAGCTTTTATGGTTCCAGTTAAATCGGGTAGGGTAGTAGCCTTCACAGAGCAAAAAAACGTTCGTTATCGAGATGCCGTTTTCTCTCACGATGGTAAAAACATTATCACCTTATCGGATGAAAGTGGAGAGTTCGAATTCGTTCAGTTTTCAGCAGATGGCTCGGGAGACATCAAGCCTTTGACAAAGGATGGAAACCTACTCAGATATCAAGGTATTCCATCGCCTGATGGTAAGTGGATCGCCTATGATGATTTGGAAGCCAATATGTATGTGCTCAATGTGGCTACTGGAAGCAGTAAAAAGATATCTACCCACCAGCAGGGCATCCGAGATTTTTCCTGGTCGTCTGATAGTCAATGGCTAGCATTTGTGCAAACTGCCATGAATAGCATGACACAAATCAAGGTATGTAATGTTAATGACGGATCTATTTTCGACCTTACCACTGACAGAGCCAATAGCTTTAACCCCAAATGGAGTCCTGATGGTAAATTCTTGTACTTTTTGTCCGACCGCAGCTTCACCTCATTGGTAGGGAGTCCTTGGGGAACTAGACAACCTGAGCCCTACTGGGACGCTAGTGAAAAGGTCTATCACGTGGCTCTAAAAAAGGGTACAAGATCTCCTTTCAGAGAAGATGATGAGTTAATGCATACAGAGATGAAAGACACATCAGAAAAATCGGGAGATAAATTAAAGGTCTTGATTGATAAGGCTGGAATCCAAGCTAGAATCATGGAAGTCCCAATTCCAGCAGGGAATTACAACAACCTTGCAGTGAATGACAAAGCCCTTTATATGATGTCTAGCGAAACTGGCGTAAATGCGAAGTCTCATCTCAAAGTAGTTAAAATCACCAATGAAGACATAAAGGTGAAAGATGTAGCCTCAGCAGTGAATGGATTTGAGATTACCCGAGATGGGAAGAAACTACTGATAAGAAAGGGGCGATCTTACTATATGGTTAGTGCCGGTACAGGGAGTGCCAACCTGACTAATAGTAAGATAAATCTTAGCGGCTGGAAATTTGCTATTAACCCAAGGGATGACTGGAAGCAGATTTTTAAAGATGCTTGGCGAATGGAGCGGGACTACTTTTACGACAAAGATATGCATGGTGTGGACTGGGATGACATGTACGAGAAATACGCCCCTCTGGTAGATCGAGTGACAACGAGAAACGAACTCTCAGATGTGATCGGGCGCTTGGTTGGGGAATTATCTGCCTTACATACAGGTGCTGGTGGAGGTGATACGCGAAGTGACAATAAGAGCATACCCGTAGCCAGTTTGGGAGCGGAAACAAGCAGAGATGAGGCTAATGGCGGATTTAGAATAGACTATATTTATAAGGTTGACCCGGATTACCCTAACCGAAAATCTCCGCTGGATGACCCCTACCTGGATATCCAAGAAGGCGATATTATAACAAAGGTAAATGGAAGAGATGCTCTGTCTGCGCTGGACATGGGCGAGTTGATTCGGAATCAAGCAGGAAAACAAGTCCGCTTAAGTCTGAAAAGAGGCAATAGCTCCCGAGATGTAATTGTCAAACCAACTGGCAATGAGTATATATTGCGATATGGAGATTGGGAATATGGTAATCGGCTTAAGGTGGAAGAAGATAGCGAAGGACAAATAGGGTATCTGCATCTGAAAGCGATGGGAAGTGGTGACGTTCAGCAGTTTTACCGAGAGTTTTATCCTGTCTTTAATAGAAAAGGATTGATTTTAGATGTTCGGTACAATTGGGGGGGAAATATCGATGCCTTTATCCTTGAAAAACTGATGAGAAAAGCCTGGATGTATTGGAAAGGAAGATCAGGTGAACCCTACTGGAATATGCATTATGCTTTTAGAGGGCACATCATTGTGTTGGTCAACGAAAATACCTATTCTGATGGAGAGACCTTTGCCGAAGGGTTCAAAAGACTAGGATTGGGCACCACGCTTGGTATGCGAACCTGGGGTGGTCAAATCTGGTTGAATAGTGCCAATCGGTTGACGGATAATGGTATCGCTAGAGCACCTATGTTTGGTGTATATGGTCCCGAAGGAGAATGGCTGATTGAAGGCAAAGGTTTCGTACCAGACATAGAATTGGACAATCTGCCACATGAGACTTTTAATGGCAAAGATGCACAGCTTGACGCAGCTATAAAGCTACTGCAGGAAAAAATCGCAGAGGACCCAAGAGATGTACCTCCTGTACCGGCATATCCAGATAAGTCATTTAAGAATAATCGCAAGAAGTAAAAACACCACTCAACTATGGACGACCATAAGCGTAGGGAATTTATAAAATTAAGTGCCCTGGGATTTGTCACCCTTGCTACCCAGTTAAATTCGATTTCAGCTTATGCCCAAAAAGCCAATGCACACCTTGGTAAATGGGATAGAGGTACTGAACTCAACTGGGATGCTTTTTTGGAGCGCCTCACGCAATTGGCACAATCCCAGCATGAATTACGTTGGGATCAGGCACTATATACTAAACAAGTAAAGCAGTTATTGCTCCAATGCAATTTTCCCGAGTTTGAAAACATTAGAAGGGAAATGGACGCCTACGAAAATAAGCGCGCTAACTGGTTTGAATCCGCCAGTTTACATTATGAAGTGGACTTTCAAGTTTCCCTATTCCAATTTGAGAAGGGGGAATATATCCCGCACCACGATCATCCGGATATGACGGGTGTACTCAATGTTGTATCCGGAAGTCTTTTAGCAAAGAACTACAATATCGAAGAACAACTTTCTGCGACTAGAGAAGTGGTAAAAGATGGACAAACTACTGTCCTACAGAAATGTATTCTACGAGAAACCGGAAACGAAGTCATCAAAAGGGGTGATGTAAGTTTCCTTACCTCGGATGAAGGAAACATACACTCAATCATGCCGAATGAGTTTACGCAACTAGTGGATGTCTTTACGCCGGCTTATAAACATGATACCAATGCTAAATGGTATACCGTCAACGAAGAAGCCTATTATGAGGGGCGGAAGCACCTGTTTGAAGCGGAATTTTAAAACACCTAAATGTTTGTTGTGGTCGTAATTCCTCGTCCCAAATAGAAAGACCAGCACTAGTTTGATTCCTTATACCTAAGACTAGACATTAATACCAATAAAAACCTTACACATAGACTGGATCGGTATGGATTGAATACCGATATTGGAAAACATAAATGGGGTAGTGGATGGGATACCCTGAGGATTGTAGCCAATTAGGAAACGTAAATGAAAAAAACCTTATTCGCCCTAACATTCTGCTGCCTTTCATTACCGCTATTGCAAGCTCAAAATTTTGGAGATTTTCCAAGAATTGAGAAAGAGAAGCTATTGAATGACCTTGACTTACTATATCAGGCATTGGACAAATTTCATTCCGGGATGTATTGGTACACGCCAAAGGATAGTGTTGATCTTGCCTTCCAAGGGGTCAAGAATAGTATCACTAGTGATCTAAACGTCCTGGAATTTCACAAACGCATGGCCCCTTTAGTCGCGCTTTCGCGAGAAGACCACACTAACCTATTTCTACCTGAAGGAATTCGAGAAAAACTGGATACAGAGGCAAAATTTATTCCTTTGACTTTTGTCTTTCTAGGCAAGGAGTTGTATTGTGTGAAGAACGGTTCTGATGTTCACGATTTTGCTTTAGCAGGAAAACAAGTCGAAGCAATAAATGGAGAAACGCCAGCTGCTCTCGTCAACAAGTTGGGCAGCCTCTTTGCCTCTGACGGATTCATTAAAACCGTCAAATACAGTGATTTGGAAGGCTTTAACTTCTCCAGGTATTACTTCTACTATTACGGGCAGCTAGAACAGGTTGAAATCAAACTGAAAGGGATCAAAGCGCCTGTGGTCATTAAATCCCTTAGTATAGAAGCGATCATTGAGAATCTAAGAGACAGGTATAGCAACGACCAGCAAGCTGAAAACAGAGACTTATTGGAATATAAAATACTATCCGGTTCCATCGCTTATATCGGGATTCATTCCTTTTCTAATGGTGATATCAAAGCGCAATCCAAAGAAAAGAATTTGAAGACTTTTCTTAGAAATAGTTTTAGGTCAATTAAGGAAAAAAAGATACAAACGCTTGTGGTAGATATGAGTGAAAATAGCGGTGGTTCAGAAGGCAACGAAGGATTAGTGTATTCCTACTTTGGAGAAAACTATCAGAAGTATAACAAAGTAAGAGCCAAGACTCAGAAGGCCATCCTAGACAATGGGGTGGACAAACCGATTAAACTAAAAACTTTTGGTTTTCTGGAAAGGCTCCTGGCAAATACACGGCAGGCAGATGGTTCTTATGAAAGAAAGGCATCTATCGGCAAAGGATTGATGGCCTATAAGAAAGAGCCAGAGTATAAGTTTTCAGGAAAAGTATATGTCATCATTAGCCCTGTGACCTATTCGGGGGGCAGCGAATTCAGCAATATGATGTATTCTAAAGGCTTAGCCACCTTTGTTGGGCAAGAAACCGGAGGAGGTTATTTGGGAAATACTAGTGGATATAGTGAAGCATTAGTATTGCCTCATTCAAAAATTCGAATAGATATCCCAGCCTTGCAGTTCATTATGAACGTTGAGCCAAAACTGCCATTGGGTGCGGGGGTAATACCACATCATGTGGTCATTCCAACCTTCGAACAATACCGGAAGGGAGAAAATGCTGCTCTACAATACATTTTGACACAGCTGGAAAGTGAGAATTAACCGTGTACCAAGTATCGCCATAAAGGAGAAGCCTTGAAAGAGATGAAGTATCCGAAAGTAATCATCTTGACTGGACCATGTGGAGTGGGGAAGACCACCATCTCTAGACGATGCCTCGAACATATTGATGCTGAATATATCAGCGGCGATGAAATAGCCAAAAGGCTGTTTCCAGCGATAAGTTATATCACAAAATATCCAGAGAAGCTTGCCATAGTAAAGGACGAGATTTTGGCCTTGAGTAAGAGATATTTTCACGATCAAGAGAAGACGGTTTTGATCGATTATGTGATACTCGGAGTCGACTTCATTTCTAAGTTCAAAGAAACTTTCAAATCAAATTTGGTCATAAAAGTCCTGCTACCGGATAGAGAAGTTATCTACCAAAGAGATCGGGAGAGGGATTGTTGGGAAAGTGGTCGAGCGATGATAGACCTCCTTTACGACAAATATGCAGCACTAAGAGGTACAATTGGGGCGGAAAATTACATTGATAATGGCAAGGAAACTGTTGAAGAGACCGTTCATCAATTAGTAGCAGAGATCGTGAAGCAGGAGTAATGAGATCAGCTAAAATTTGGATAGATGTCCTGAAGAAGACTCACTCAATATACACGACGCCATCCAGGCGAAGATTATTACCAAGATCATGACGCAAAGAATTGTTCCCACTCTAGTGGTCGTTTTAATGATATTCACCGCCTGTGGTGATAAGGTATTGTATTTGGACAATGACTATCCTGCTATGATCCCCAAACAGTACGCGGTTGGCATAGTCAATCTTGACGGACGTTTACAACAAAACCTGACCATGAGTTCCGATGGGAGAGAACAGCTTTTTACTGTTACCGATTCTGCGCTATGGAGATATGAAAGGATGCTCAGGGTTAGGATCCTCCAGCATGAAATACTAGTAGACACCCCTCAATTTGTCCTGGACTTTGAATACAAGAATCAATGGTTCATTGGAGAGCCCATGATCTCACCAGATGATCGCAATTTGTATTTCGTAGCGGACTACCCTCCAGATATCTGGAACGCTAAAAGAAGTGCCGACGGGGATTGGGATACACCAACAATAATGAAGGAGGTAAGTACCGAAAAGGACGATTGGTATGTCACCTTATCGCGCAACCAGAATCTCTATTTCACCAATGGAACAGTATTCAAATCCGGAATAGAACAGGGCAAGTATAGATCCAAAATCAAGTTAGATAGCGAATTCAATACTAAAGATACAAGAGATCCTTGCATCTCTCCAAATGAGGACTACCTCATATTTGTTGCTACAGATAGCTTGAATTCCAATCAGAGTGATCTTTTTATCAGTTTCGTCAAGAGCGATGGTAGTTGGACCGAAGCCCAGAATTTAGGCCCGGACATTAACACAGCATACCTGGAAATTGCGCCCTACATTTCACCTGATGAAAGATTTCTATTCTTTTCTAGAAGAGAAAAATGGCAGCACGCTGCCTTCTCAAATGTATATTGGGTTGACTTGAAGGTGATTGAACAGTTCAGGCCTCCACTTGAATAAGTATTCCTCTCCAAGCTTTTTCAATTCCCTCAAAAAAACATCCCGAACTTCGGCCGATGGCTAAAGTCCGGGATGATAGCTGAGTATACTATAAATCCTTAATGTAGTATTCTTGTTATTTCGTCTTCACAAATCGCTTGCTTAGGATTTGTTGCTCTTGTTGTAGTTGGAAGATGTAAACGCCTGGATTCAATCTGCTTACATCAATGGTCGGGGCAGGAGAACGATATCGTTTCACCAACTGACCAGATGTATTGAAAATCAAGATGTCTACTGGATCATTTGAACTAGCGTTATCCAGTTTCCAGTTCAGTTCCTGCTGCACTGGGTTAGGGCTTAGCACCAGCTTCTCTTGATCCATCTCTAGTGGATCATCCACATCAGTAATGTCTGTATTGATCACCCATGTCAAGTCAACATCAGTTCCACCATCATCGGCAGTCGAAGTCTCGGACTTGATATCAGGCTGATGCTTCAAGACCAATCGGAAAGATCCCCCGGCCATTGTAGTAGCTGTTGTCCATCCTGTAGAAAGGCCAACGGGCAAACCGTTCTCATCTTGATCATTATAATTTACTGCGTCAGCACGATTATCAATATTTCCATCGCCTTCAGGGCTACTGAAAATACCTTCTGTGAAACCAAAGAAGAACATATGCTCATCATCTTCTTCCATGATCTCCATCGTGATGTCTTCCCCTTCAATATCGTTGCGAAGGACTACCGACAAGGTATATTCGGTACTCTCTAAGAGGTTGATTGGGCCTTCTACAGCCAAATCTA
>CAJXPD010000128.1 GCA_913057785.1 uncultured Lewinella sp.
ACGATGCCAATAGCGGCTCCCGTGGCCAATTTAATGGATCGAATCAAAACCAATAAGCTAATGCTCAAGGCGATCCAGTACGTGCTTTTTAGATACAGCCCCCCTCCTTGTATAGTATACCAGGCTAGGAGACCGGTGATCATACTCACGCCAATGACTACCATAACTTTTAGTCTGCCCGTCTTGATTAATATGATCAAGGTGAGTATGGTGAAACTTATGTTCCCTAATGCAAATAAACTGCCGGTCTTGAAGTCTATCAGTATGAAGTTGAATAACTCCAGTAGCATCGCTGTAGAGGTTGCCAATACCCCATACAAAGCAGCTTTGAAGTCTCGATAGGCATAAGGCGTCGCCGTGAGACGGGGGTGCAAATGCGGTCGTATGTATTGATCAATGAGCCGCATTAGATCCGAGACTGGTTTAGTGGAAAGTGAAGCTTTACTGTCGTGCCTTCTCCTGACTTACTGTCTAGGCTGATTTGCCCCCTGTGTTGCTGTACGATACTGTAACTAATGGTTAACCCCAATCCCTTTCCCGATCCTATTTCCTTGGTGGTAAAGAAGGGATCGAATAGATGGGTTTGATGCTCTGGGGTAATTCCTATGCCCTGGTCTTCCAAGGTCATTACCCAATGTTGTTCGTCCAGCTGGGTTTGGATCTTCACCTCTCCACCATCAGGCATCGCTTCTATCGCATTATCCAGGAGGTGCTCGAAGAGTTGACAAATGCGTTGGGCTTGGCAATTCCATAAGGGTAGAGGAGAGAGATCTTGTATCAACTTTGTGTTTGATTGTACGAGCTTGTTATTCTTGTTATTTACAGCTTGCTGAATCAGTTCACTAATGTTCACTTCTTCCCATTGCTCGCCTTGTTCTTGGGTAAAGATTTTAACCCCTCCCATGGTCTTTTCCAGACGATCACTTGCCCTTTCCATGGTTTCCAATAATTGTGGGATCTCTTCTTGCAAGAAAGGTATATCAGCCCGATGTATCGCTTCTAAAAGTGGTTGTAACTCTTCTTTAGGATCTTCCTGAGACAATGCTTGTAAATCTTGAAGGTACGTCCTTAGACTTTCATATTGTCGCTTAAGTTGTTGGACTTGCAGTGTCATATTTGAAACGGGTGCATCAAATTCTTGGGCAATTCCACTAGTCAATTGCCCCAGCGTAGCCATCTTCTGACTGGCTACTAATTGCTGCTGTTTGGCTTCAATCTCATCTAATATCGCTTGCAACTCCCTGTTGCGCTGATCGCGTTGATCTACTTCAGTTTGATAGAGCTTCAAGGATAGGCTTGAGTTTAGGTGGAAGGCATACATTAAGCCGAAGAGGGCTATTGTATAGGCAATGTTGGCAATCAAGGGGACTCTTTTGGCTTCCTGTAGGTTATTGTTGAGGAATAGATCGAAATTGGAGTAGTCTCCTAGATATAGCCACAACAAGAATAGAATGATCAAGCTAAGTAGAAGAAGAGCCAGGCGGATGCTGCGGATTAAAACCAGCATGCCGATGGGTAGAAGCATCCAATAGATGGTCTTGAGGTATAGGCCTCCATTTGCCCACATATAATGAGCCACTACGGAGGAGGTAATCAAGACTCCTATAAATATGGGTCCTTTGATAACGCCTGTCTTGATGATCAGAAAGGTGAGTCCCAGCAGGATGCCAAGCGGAATGGCTGCCAAGGTGATCCAGGCACCAAAGTCTTCAATCATGAAATTGGCCCACTGGAGGAGAATGGCTAAACCCGCCGCGATAATCCCGGTCATAGCCGCCTTGAAATCCCGATAGGCATAAGGCGTAGCCTTTAGCCGTGGGTGAATCCAAGGGGTTAGATAGGTGTCAATTAGCTTCATAAAGCGAGGATGGCCTCTACAAAGAAGCTCAATTTTTGCCTGAAAACCTACTCCCTCTAATTGCTATTGGTGTGAGTTGGGCAGATTCGGTAGTAAACTGGGCGCCACTTCGCTTTCCTTACTGCTTATAAAAGGGAGCAGCAGTTGTTGGATTGGGATGACTAGGATATTCTACAAACCAACTTAGAATGTGGCGCTGTGGCCAGTCTTTCAGCAGCTCGCCTGTTCCTCGATGATACACCCGAGCGTTGAAGGTACCTTGACTGGTCATAATGCATTGCCAATAGTTACCCGCTTCACTGAATGCTTGTTTCTGCTCATCAATATAACTCTCTAATAAGGGGTGGGCATCTATAATGGCTGAAACCACCTCATCTTTGATGATAGATAGGTATAGGGGCGTAGCCATATGCTCCAGGTGTAGCAGTTCGGCCTCTCTTTCTCTTTCCCATCCCCATCCAATCCGGACCGAATAGCCAGCACGTATGGCTTGAATCAAATCCTGCTTATTTCCTGTAATTGGGTTTCCTTCTTCGTCGTGTTTAAATACGAGTTGCCAGCCATCTGGCTTATGTTCAGATTCGGTTGAGGAAGTAGGTTGGCAGCAAAGCATGAACATACTTAAGGCTAATAATAATAGATACTTCATCGTGATGCGATTTATGAAAGGTGATAAAAACTTCAAACTAGACGGTGAGTAAGAAGGATCTAGATTCGATTCCGTAAGAAGTGTAGGTAGACTGTAAAGATAAGGTGATTGAACAGGATAGGTGGTTCATTCCCGTTCTCTAGGTGCACATCACGAAAAAGTGGGAAAGTGAAGGTGGTCAGACGGATGTTAAAGCCGAATGATTCGAAATTCAACTGCTAAGAATTCGACCTGAAAGAAGAAATTAGCCTAGGAAAGCCAGTGCCAATAACAAAGTAGCTAGGGCAACAGTTGCGTAGCCTAAGTTTTTCCATTTCGGCTCTATGGTCTCACTTCTGTAAAGCCCGTAAACGCCCAGTGGTGGCCAGAAAAGTAGCAAAGTGCCTACCATTTGCGTGTCGTTATACCATTTAGCTTTTGATTCCATGCTTGTATTTTATGAAGTACAACTCTATTAGCGTTTTAAGGTAGTACTTTTTTTCGACATGAGCCCTAGATTGAAAAATATTTACCACGGTAAATATTTTTCCTTATCTTTGTGAAAACTAGTGAGCAGATGTCCTGTATTGATGATGATATGAATACTAAGTTTAAGGATGAGAAACATCGTTTCTTGTCCAATATCGTATTCACGGCTAACTGGATTAAGCATAGATTCGAAGAATTCATCAAGCCCTTTGGGATATCGCCTCAGCAATTCAATATCCTGCGAATTTTGAGGGGAGCCAAGGACTGGCTGAGCATGAACGAGGTGAAGGATCGAATGGTAGAAAAGTCGCCCAATGCGACCCGACTCTGCGATAAGCTACTAGAAAAAGGCTTGTTGGAACGGGTACGCTGCGAGGCCGATCGGAGAATGGTACATCTCAGGATTTCTCAAAAGGGACTAGATCTTTTACAGGAGATTGACGATGTAGACGAAGCTACTTATGCTGATTTCAAAGAAAATGTTTCGGATAAAGAGGCTCGTCTGGTGTCTCAGATTTTGGACAAACTAAGAAGTTAAAATTTTTTTCCTTAAAATTTACCTAGGTAAATATAACCTGGGTAAATATATAATAACAGATTATGCAAAAGAGAGACCTTTGGATTTTTAGAATCGTAACTGGCCTATTCAGTGTTATGATGGTTGGAGGGGCTAGCATGTATTTCATGCAAAACGATCAGGTTCGCGAAGCTTTTACCAATTTGGGATATCCTACTTTCATTATTTACCCCTTGGCTGTTGCTAAATTATTAGGCCTAGTGGCCATTTGGACTAACAAATCGAAAATGCTTAAGGAATGGGCCTACGCGGGCTTTATTTTTGATTTTTTACTAGCTATCTCAAGTCACTTAAATGTCAATGATGGGGAACAATGGGGCGCAATAATGGCACTTATTTTGGTTAGTGTGTCCTACTTCTATCATCGAAAGCTGTATCCAACCTACGTTGATTGATGCCTTAATGGTTTCTACTCAGGTGTACCAAGTGTCGTTGACGAAATAATAATCGAATCCAAGCTGCTATTCCTTGTTCTTTAGGACAAAAAGGATGCAAAGAAGATCTTGGTTGAAACGCTCGGCACTCGGTACAGCTGCACTGTTAACCCTTCCAACCACCCAATGGGCGAATCCTTCGGAGGAAGTTAACGCGAAAAGGGAGATTCGTTTAAATGCAAATGAAAATCCTTATGGACCTTCCAAACGAGTTCAAAAGGCCCTACAGTCCCTAGGCCCAGTGGGCAACCGTTACCCACGTGCATTGAGGAAAGCATTAAAGGAGAAGTTGGCTGATCATTTTGATTTAGCGCCAGATTGGTTCTTCCTTGGAGCAGGTTCTGCAGAATTGCTCGGATTGCTTGGTCTATACTATGGTAGTCAGTCCGGCACCGTCATCAGCCCCACACCGATATTTCCTTTACTCCCCCAATATGTTGCTCGCCATGGGGGAGACTGGCGTCAGGTACAGATGGCTGCTAATGGTGAGATCTCACTCTCAGCCATTGACCACGCCATTGATAGTAAAACCCAACTCCTGTATATCTGTAATCCTAATAATCCGACTGGCTGGACCTTCTCCACTGAGAACTTAAAGCAGTATTGTCAATCTGTACCGAAGGATATCGATATCTGCCTTGATGAGGCTTACATTGAGTATACGACAGCAGGAGAATCAGCTTCCCTAGTCAACTTGGTAGAGCAAAATCCCAACTTGATCATCTGTCGCACCTTCTCCAAGATCTACGGTTTGGCAGGAATGAGGATCGGTTATATGATCGCCCATCCAGATAAGATTAAAGAATTCCGGGATTACCATACGGGCTTTGAGATTACTGCCTCAGCTTATGCTTTACAAGCGGCCATTGTAGCGCTGGACGACCAGGAATTTGTAGAAGAAAGCCGTCGGAAAAATCAGGAAGCTTTAGCCGATATGATGGAGGTGTGTACGAAACTGCAACTACCCTATATTCCTTCTCAAGCCAATCATCTAGCTTTTAATCCCTCTTCATTAAATGTTCCATTTTTTACCCAAATGGAACAGGCTTCCATTCGCCTAGGACGATTTCAATGCCAGGGAGAAGATTGGTGTCGCTTGACGATGGGCACAAAAGCAGAAATGCGGGCCTTCCAAGAAGAATTACAAGCTTTGGCCGATAAAGAGTAAATACTTCATGTTTTGGATTCTGCTGCCATAGCAGTGTGTAAAGGGATTTGTAACAAATCTCTCAAGCCGCTTAAATCTGTGGCAGTGGGATCCGTTTCATCGGCATAGGTCCACGCAAATTCCGCTTGGGAATGTCGGGGAAATACATGCAGATGAAAGTGGCCGATATCATTGAATGCTCCCCCATTTTGCATCATACTGTAGCCAGCGGGTTTAAAATGACGCTTCAGCAAACCCACGTACACCTTGGCACATTTCCAGACTTGCTCAAGCACTCGATCTGGTATCTCATCGATATCCTGATAATGCTCGTTGGTAATGATCAAGGCATGCCCTTTCGAAATGGGATCCATATCAAAAAAGAGGCTCACCCACTGATCTTGATACACAATCTTCTTCTGCTCCCGGCGGAGCTGGCAAAATCTACATTCCATTTAGGAAAGCTAGTACTTTTTCATTGAAAAGAGCAGCTTGTTCCATGTTGATTAGGTGAGCAGCATCTGGAATCCCTTGAAGTTGTGACTGAGGAAGTTTCTCATCCAGGACTTTTGCATTCGCTTTGATGAAATCAAAATCCCTTTCTCCATAGAGAACAAGAGCTGGTAAAGACAGACTTTGTAGCTGTGAAAGCGGATCAAGCGTTTTCAGTTTGGGGATTCTCAGATGGTTAGCCTGCTTGACATATTGAGAGACAGAAGTTTGGACATAGCTGTCCAAAGCCTGTGGTAATTCCGTTTTAGTTCCTAGAGCATTCAGACGGACCAGATAATCGACTACTTCTTCCGTTTTCCCGGCTTGAATTGCGGCTACATACTTACTCATGATGCCTAAGAATTCAGCATTCTTCTCTTGAAATCCTACTAAGCCTGGGGAAGCGAGTACGAGTTTTTGCACCTTCCCGGGCTCGTTTATGACATAATCAAGCGCGATAATAGCCCCAAAAGAGAGGCCCACCAAATGAAACTGTGTCACGCCTACCTTTGCCAGCACAGCCTTTAGATCCTCAATCTCAAGTAGCTGATCCTGTGTGTTTTGAGACTTACCATGTCCCCGAACATCATAGGTGATGACCTTATAATTCTTACTAAAGGTTTTGACTTGCTGTTCCCACATCTGTTGGTCAAGTCCACCGGCGTGGATGAGTACTAATGGGAATCCCTTTCCGGACACTTGATAAGCAATCGGGTTTTGATCTTCTTGCTCCAAGTTTTTGATCATAGTCTTGGTACTACAAGCTGTTAAAAGGAAAGTCAAAAGAATCCAGGAAAACTCCTTCATGTGCGCGGGTTTAAGCTATTGAGAATGGTGATTTATTTCAGCTTATTTTCCGTGAAGTAAGTAAAATATTCCTGTTGTTTTTGGAAGATTCTACGAATGGGTATTAGGCTTAGATAAGCGACGATTATGCCTGGATTTAGTCCTTCCTAATCCATCAGAAGTTTGTACCACATTTTGAAAACTGCAAATACTGTTCGATCGTGAAATGCATATTCGGGAAATGATTGAAGTCCTGTACACTGACACGTTTTACCCGAAGCCTAAAGTCTTGGTTCGTCTTGGCGGAACGAAGCACAAAGTAAGGGTGACTGAATCCTAGTTCGTATAGACTTTGCATTAAATGTGAAAGCTGAATCATAGGAACATTGCGATCCACAAATAGTAAAGGCTGGGTCTCTTCGCGACGATGCTCTGGGAGCTTAATTTGGTGCCGCTCAACCCAAAGACTTAGGTCCAGTTCCAATGTGTCATACAAGTAGCTGCCCAACTGTATTCTAGGTTCAGAGCCATACTCTATTTGGTACTCCTGCTTCGGAATCCCCACTTTTATGTGCATCCAACGACTACTTAACTTCAAGGTGTCCAAGGTATGCTGATGCTTCACTACCGGTAGGTCGATGTCAACACTATCACCCAGGAAGAAATCAGATTGCTTATTGCAACAGCCTTCTTGGCAACGTATAGCATAGAATGGTATATCTTCTGTGTATAAGCTGGGTTGTCTTAGAAATAGCGTATCACCCTTTAGGTAATATTTAAAATTGGCACTTAAACATTCTGCTCCAAACTCTATTCGCCTTTGGGTGCTTATGATCTGACCTTCAAGCCTCAGGTTTCCGCCAATTCCCAAATTAATAGTGGCTTCTCTATCCGGGCCAAGATCAATAGTCTGAATATATCCATTGCTACTGGGGCGAGTCCCATCAGCATCATAGACATGCCAATGCCCTTCCAATTTCGGAGGGGAGGCGAGACAAAGGAGCCATAGACAAAAGGTGGAAAGGCAAGCAGCTATTGGAATAGAAATGAGCTTAGCGGTGTCTTCGTTCATAAGAGGTATCGGGTTTCTCTAGTAGAGATGTGAAAAAGCCTGAGTTGGGTGTATTGGAAGCCTACGAGATTGAAATATTTTTGCCGGGAAGCCTGCAAATTTGAGATAAGCAGGATTGAATATCCCTGGACGTATATCGCCTACACTTAATTTGTCTGCCTCTCGTTTATCTGCTTTCCTCCAATTTGCGTACTTTTGAAACAGCCCCTCCACTTATTAATTGAACGAAACCCGTAGGTCTTAAGCATGGTACCCAAAATACTCGTGGTTGATGATGAGCCCCAGTTTGAACGACTAGTTCTGCAGCGATTTCGCAGGCAGTTGAGGGCTGGTGCTTTTGAATTTGTCTTTGCCAATAACGGTAAAGCTGCGCTAGAGGTACTCGCCGAACAGCCGGATATTCAGGCGGTACTTAGCGATATCAATATGCCTGAAATGGATGGATTGGAATTAATCACTACCATCCATTCAAAGTATCCGATGATGAGGGTTGTGATCGTTTCTGCCTATGGTGACATGGATAATATCCGTCAAGCCATGAATCAAGGGGCTTTCGATTTTGTCACCAAACCGATTGATTTTGCCAACCTAGAAGCAACGATCAAGAAGACATTGCGGGAAGTGGAGGTAATCCACAAGGCCAAAGAGGCTGAAAAACTGGCACTCAAGAACGAACAACTGCTAGAGCTCGATCAATTAAAATCGGAGCTCTTTACCAATATTGCCCATGAGTTTCGAACGCCCCTAACTGTCATATTGGGGATGGCTGATCAAATCAAAACAGCTCCCGATGACTGGTTGGATAAAGGGGTGACGATGATCCGTCGCAATGGAAGTCAGTTATTACATCTGGTAAATGAACTCCTAGAGCTGCGGCAGCTGGAAGCCGGCAAGTTGAAGTTAAATGCCATCCATGGCAATGTAGTTTCCTACCTTAAATACATAGCTGAATCCTTTCGTCCAATGATGGAAAGTAAGGATTTGATGCTTCATCTGTTATTCTCTCAGGATGAACTCCTGATGGACTATGATCCAGAGCGTTTGCTGACTATCGTTTCGAATTTGCTGTCTAATGCCATCAAATACACGCCTTCCGGAGGGCACGTTTACTTGCAGTTAGATCAAGCAACGGAAAGCAAGATTGAAGGAGAAGCCCCTAGTGCCCATCTGAAGGTGAGTGTCAAGGATAGTGGTATCGGAATTGCTGAAGAAGACCTGTCTCAGCTCTTTGATCGCTATTTCCAGGCAGATATTGGGGCTGAGGCGCTGGAAAGTTTGGGGAGTGGGGCAATCGCAAGAAGCGGCGTCGGTTTGGCCTTCGCCGCGCAATTGGCTCAGTTGATGGGTGGTGTGATTGAGGTGGATAGTAAGCTTGGGGAGGGATCCGTATTTACGCTCTGGTTACCGATTAATAAGGAGCATGAGCAAGGAGAAATTAAAGCTAGCACCAAAGACCTAGTGAAGGAAATAGCATCTTTCTCTTCCTTAGAAGCTGTGGAATCGGTTCTAGTGGATGGCTCCGATACTTCCAATGACAAGCCGCTATTGCTACTGGTGGAAGATAATGCCGATATTCGGGAGTACCTGATATCGATCCTTTCCAATAATTATCAATTGCAAGTGGCGAAGGATGGAGAACAAGGAATAGAAATGGCCTTAGCACAAATTCCCGATGCCATCATTAGTGATGTCATGATGCCAAAGAAAGATGGTTTGGAGCTTTGTGACAGTTTGAAAAATGATCCTAGAACTAGCCATATCCCCATTCTATTGCTCACAGCTAAGGCAGACGACCTCTCCCGTATTGAGGGCTTGAAGAGAGGGGCTGATGCCTATATCAGCAAGCCATTTAAGGCAGAGGAGTTGAAGATTCGTTTGGAACAGCAACTGGCTTTGCGTAAGCGCTTACAGGCGTATTTCTCCGATAAAATGTTAGACAGCAAGAGCCCCTCGGATACGCAGGAAGATAATCCGCTGTTCTCCAACCTTGAAGACAGCTTTATCGCTAGTTTTCATCAGAGCTTAGAAGAGAATATTGAAGACGAGAATTTTGGAATTACCGAGATGTGCAAGGCCATGGCCATGAGCCGAGCCCAATTACACCGGAAAATCAAAGCCTTGACGGGGCTGTCTACCTCGCACTATATGCGCGCCATTCGACTGCAAAAGGCTCGACAGTTACTAGAAAAGACGGACCTCAATATTTCAGAAGTTTCCTATCGAGTGGGTTTTAAAGATCCAAAGTACTTTTCTCGGACCTATTCTGAGGTATATGGATTTGCCCCTACGGAAACTCCGAAAACATAGAGCCCATTGTCAATGATTTTCTTTCCATGAAACAATAGTCCACCTTTTTGCAACAATAGTGAGAAGTCGTACGGGGCCTTAGCCTTATCTTCGAAGCTAGATTAAACCTATTTCTAGAATCAACAAGCTGTGTATGAAGGCATACCTATACCTCATCGTATTGACTTTGGCAGGGATGGCTTTTCTGCCACTATTTGGACAGCAAAACCCTAGCAGGGTAGAACAGCTGGAGGCAAAGTTGTCGCAAGTAGAAGGTGTGCAAAAGGTAAATGTCTTGCTTCAGCTGGTGGAAGCCCTTCGTATGTCATCTCCCAAGGATGCTAAGGAATATGGACAAGAGGCTCGCAAGTTGAGCGAAAAGCTGGACTTTACCTTAGGAGTGATGAATAGCAACTATGTGGTAGGCGAGTTGGAGAAGGAAGACAGGCGCTACAAAAGAGCTGCCAACCGATTGGAAGAAAGTGTAGCTGCTGCGCGAAAACTGAAGGAGGTGGATGACTTATTGCGGAGTTTGGATTTACTGAAGAAGGTGTACATCCTCGATAAGCGGCAGAATAAATGGGTAGAAACGGAGAAAGAAATTCAAAGTATCCGGCAGCGGGTAAATCTAGACGAAAAAACGGAGCTTCTGGCAGATTTGGAGCAGGATTACGATAAGAAGGTACGTGAGCTTTCGGTGACCCGAAGTCAACGCAGTCGTCTGGCGAGAGAAAAGGCGGAAGTGGAAGATGAACTAGCAGAGACCACTGAAGAAAAGCTAAGGCAAGAAGCAGAACTGGCCTTGCTTGCCCAAGAGAAGGCGGAATTGGAACTAGCTACTTCACAGCTGGAAAAAGAAGCAGCTATGGCGGCCTTAGATGTTGTTGAAAAAGAAAATGCCCTTCTACAATCCAACGCTAAGCTAAAGCGCCAACAGTTTTGGCAAGTAGTATTGACCTTAGGCTTGTTGTCTTCGATTGCTATCATATTCTTATTGGTACGATATCAGCGCTTAAAGCGACAAAGTGAGGAAGAAAAGCTGCAGACACAGCGTCAATTGTTGATGCAAGAGAAGATGGCTACCCTGGGTCAGCTTACCGCAGGGATCGCACATGAGATTAAAAATCCACTAAATTTCGTCAACAATTTTGCGGAAGGATCTTTGGAACTGAGTGAGGAATTGGCTGAGACGCTAGAGCAAGAAAAGGAGAATATTAATGGCGAGAACTACGACTTAAGCCTTGAGATTGTACAAGACCTGAAAGCCAATGCCAATGACATTCTGGAGAATGGAAAACGAGCGGATCGAATAGTACATAGCATGATGGAACATGCTAGAGGTGGTGACGGACAACCCCAGCTAACGGAGGTCAATACCCTAGTAGCCGACAATCTTAATCTAGCTTACCATGGGTACCGTGCCAATTCACCTTCCTTCCAATTAGAAATGGTCACCGAGCTTGAGGAGAATTTACCGCCCATTACCCTAGTTCCACAGGATTTGAGTCGGGTATTGCTGAATGTAATTAACAATGCCTGTTATGCTCTAAATGAGAAGCAACAGCAAAAGATCGAGGGCTATCGCTCAAAACTTAGCATCAAAACGGCTAAGGAAGGGGAGGAGCTAGTCATTCGTATTACCGATAATGGACCAGGAATCCCAGCAGATATCCGTAACAAAATCTTCAATCACTTCTTTACCACCAAACCCACCGGAGATGGGAATGCAGGCTTAGGGTTATCTATTTGTTATGAGATTGTGGTCCAAAATCTTGGTGGGAAACTAGAGGTAGAAAGTGAGGAGGGAGCGTTTACTACCTTTACCATTCGCGTACCTTATACGAGCAATAGGGAGATCTTAGGTAGTGCAGCGTAAAGATATCTTATATCTCCCAGCCATACTTTTCCCAGTCCTCTGCATAATCAATATCTGATAGCGTCGGTAAGAGGTGATAGCTGCCTCCTATCGCCTTCATTTTGTCAAGGCTGAGAGTTGCAACCTGATCGGTACTCCATGGAATATCTTCAAACAAACTAGGCGTAAACTTATTCATCCCTAGTAAATAATAGCCTCCATCCAAGGCTGGTCCCAGCACAAAATCGTGCGTTTTTAAGGCTTCGAACCCCTCTTCGATAATGGCTGCTGTAAGACTCGCACAATCACTACCAATAATCAACACCTGATTATGATGTTCAAATGCTTTTTGGAATCCAGCTGTAATCTTAGCGCCCAAATCGCCCTGTTCTTGCAGGAATTTGTCAAAGGATTCACTTGGCCAATTATCATCATGGTCAATGAAATGAGAATAGAACAAGAGTCTGCTAGCCGCTGTATGTTCTGCAATCTGCCGCGTATGTTGCAAGAGGGCTAAATAGATGTCCAGAGCCCTTTGATCGCCTAGTGTCTGGGCTAAACGGGTCTTAACCTTTCCCAACTCAGGATTTCTAACAAGAATAATCAAGGCTCTTTCTGCTTTCATATAATTTCATTTTGGTCCTGCTTTCGAATTGAAAAAGCCAGATATTGATTTTTTTAATTTATATTTACTGGATGTCCTGGTCGTTGCACTCCCCACGAAACAAAAACCTTCTTTCTTCAATGCTATACTGGTAAATACTCCGAAAATAATGGGGGCAAATGTAAGTGCGAAAATGGGAATTGAATTGTCTGCTGGCTAATATTGAGGCTAGTTTTTTGCCTCGGTTGTCTTTTTTTGTGCCAGGAATCTTGGTTGTGTTATTGCATCTTGGCTGTAAATCGACCTGGTTTATTGAACGCTGAAGGGCGTTTCACTTAACTTTTAGTTCGATAACCAGTTTCTTCAACAGCGTCCTGCAGACGAAAACTCCTATTTTCTCCAAAATTCCTCCAAAAGCTATCCAGACTGTTAAGAGATAATAATCTAAAAGAGTAACTGATCCGATTGTGACTGATGTATTCGGTCGATCGTTACTCACATTTGCAACATGAAAATTACTTTTCCAAACATTAGATAGAATGATCAAATGGCCTACCCCAATGCAGGCTATCAGTTGTCGTTTAAACATAGTTGTTACGCTAATTTTAGGGATCCTCCTATGCATAGCTTCCTCTGGATTAGCCCAAACTTATGAAGAGACCATCGATAGCTTATTCCTCGTCCTAAATGAGACCGCTGATCCTCAGCGGGAAGTGGATCTATTAAATGAAATTAGTTATGCTTATCGAAGAATCTCGGTTAAAAAGATGATCGAGTTTGCTCAACAAGCCAAGGATGCCGCAATAGAATCAAATTATAAAGCGGGTTTGGCAGTCGCCTTCAAGAACTTAGGGAATGGGCATTATAAGATTGGATCTCCTCCCGATACCAGCACCAGTTACTATGAGAAGGCCTTGCTCACAGCACAAGAAATTGGCGATCACTACACGCATGCGGCAAGCTTGAATAACCTGGGCTTAGTTGCTAATACACATGGGGGATATAAGAATGGCGCCCAGTATCTACAAAGAGCCCTAAAGGTATTTGATGAGTATGTAGCAGACGAGAATAAGATCGGTTTGAGGTGCTTGATTTTGGCCAATCTGGGCAATAGCTATTTCGAGTTGGGGGAATTTGATCGTTCTTTTGGATTTCAAACGCAATCCATAGAATTGGCCCGCAAGCACAATATTCGATTTATTCCAGCTCAGTACCTGGATGATCTAGCGCGCTCAGCAGCCAGTATGAAGAAATATCAACTAGCAGAGCAGTATTACAATGAAGCCTTGAAGCTGCAAGCTGAACTTGGTGATTATCAGTCTAGTATTCACGCCTATCTCCATTTTATGGAGATGAAGATGGCCCAGAAGGATTATGCTGAAGCGGCAATTTTAGGTCGAAAATCGGTGGGTATTGCCGTAGATAGAGAGTTTCCCATCTTAGTGGCAGACGGCTTAAACAAACTGTCCGAAGTAGCCAGGTTGCAAGGTGATATTGACAAGGCAGTAGAGTTGGCAGATAGCGCGATGCTGGTCTCGCGTTCCATTTTCAACATCCGGCATGAACGAACAGCTTCTTACAACTTGGCACAAGCACTGGCATTAAAGCAAGATTACTCTAGTGCTTTTGCACAGCTGCTCCATCACCATAGACTCAATGATAGCATCGTCCGAGAGGATGAGAAGGCCATCACGAAGGAAGTCAAAGCTCAATATCAGAACCAACTCTTTGAAGAGCAGGTAGAGTTTTTGGAGGCGAAACAGAAGGCTCAACGCAATAGTATCAAGTTGCTAGTGGGGTTAATCATAATGACTATCATCCTATTGGTTGTGATTTCCTCCAACCTCTTGAAACGCAACCAGGTAAATCGAATGATACAGGATAAAAATGCTGTCCTGGAAAAGTATATTGCCTATAATCTTCAGCTGGAGAACTTTGCCTATATCGCCTCCCATGATCTAAAAAGTCCCTTGCGAAATGTGGTGAGTTTCAGCCAATTACTGGCGCGCCGCATACGGAATAAAATCACCAGCGAGGAGAAGGACTACTTAAACTTTATCATATCTGGTACTAAGGAAATGACTTCCTTGATCGATGACTTACTCAATTACTCATTGGTGCAGCGGGAGAAGTTGAATGTTGAAAAGATCAATGTGCAAGAATTATGGCAACGGGTAGTGACTAGAAATAAGCCTATGATCGAAGAAGCTGGGGCGGAGGTAGCCTTGGAGGTGCCAGCGCATACCATCTATGGAGATGCCATCAAACTGAACCAGCTATTAGAAAATCTCTTTACGAATGCGCTTAAGTTTCACCAGCCCGGAGACACGCCTAAGGTAGGGATCAAATTTGAAGAAAAAGAAGATATCTTTCTCTTTGAGGTTCAAGATCACGGAATTGGTATTGACACCCAATATTTTGAGAAAATATTTCTGGTTTTTAAGCGCCTACACAGTAAGAAGGATTTTGAGGGTACAGGAATTGGCTTGGCCATCTGCAAAAAGATTGTGGAGCAACACCAGGGGAACATATGGGTGGAGTCCCAAGTAGGGGAAGGTACAAGCTTTTTCTTCACCCTGCCAAAAGAGCTCCAATCAGAGATAGATTAGAGCGGCTAAATCCGTACTTTTGCGGGGAACAATGAAAGGAATGTGAAGGACACCTATCGACATAAAGGTCTTCGTCGGAAATTAATCGAAGGGATCAGAGAGAAGGGGATTCGTGATGAAGCCGTTTTGGAGGCAATGCTACAATTGCCAAGACATTTCTTCATGGATAAGGCCTTTGAAGAGTTATCCTATGAAGACAAAGCTTTCCCAATTGGAAATGACCAGACCATCTCGCAGCCGCTAACGGTGGCTATACAAACTAGCCTCCTGGAAGCGAAACCCAGAGAAAAGATTCTGGAGGTGGGGACGGGCTCAGGCTACCAAGCCGCCCTGCTAGGAATGTTAGGGGCAAGGGTTTACACCCTGGAAAGGCATCGCCCTTTGCATTTGAAGGCACAACAATTGCTACAACAGTTGAATCTGGGTAATATTCGATGTTTTCACAGAGATGGTTTTAAAGGCTTGCCAGAGTTTGCACCTTTTGACAAGATAATTGTCACGGCAGGAGCTGAAGAAGTACCTGAAAAGTTAAGTCGGCAATTGAAAGTAGGTGGAAAGATGGTCATCCCGGTGGGAAAGGGAGTGCAAGAAATGTTGGTGGTCACACGAACGGGAGAGGAAAGCTTTGATCAAGTAAAGAAGGGGAGCTTCCGGTTTGTCCCTTTCGTCAAGGGATTAAAGTAGTTCTACTGGGTAGAGCACAAGATGCTACTCGAAAACACAATTCAAGTAGCATCTCATGATCACGATCCATTCTTAATTGACTCTTCTTCCAGTGGCTCTGCGATTATTGACATCCACTTTGCGAATCTTCTTCAAGTCAACCATCAAGGCGGCGTAGGCACTTTCGGACTCTACCCGATATTTACGCCCATCGTAGGTCACGGTTCCACCTCTGCGTTGCCATTGTGACGCGAGCAGTACATAGCGTTCTCCAGCCCTTGGACTCGGCCCAAAGATTAGATATTTGCTATCGCTGCTGGCTTCAAACCCGACCGCAAAGCGATTGTCCTTGGGTTGAAATAATAGCACACCAGGCGTACCCTTGCGAATGATCACCTGATCCACATTGCGGCCATCAACCACCTTGATCTCACCGCCAATGATCTCTGAGCGCCCTCCGGTAGCTTCTCGGCGCAATACGATATCTCTGGATACATAAAACTGAATACGCTTCAATTCATTATCCGTCCAATCGTACTGATCTTGTAATCTTTGGGTGAAAGGGGTCAATGTTGGGCCACAGGAGGTAAGGAAACTCATGCCCAGTGCTAGTAAGCATAATAATTTTGCGTTTTTCATATTTGTAGATTGTTAAGTGTAACTTCTTAGACTGAAAAATAAGGACATAGTTTATTCGAAGACAAGTGATTAAGATAATTTAACAAGAATTGGCTCCATTTAACAGCTTCTTATAGAATACTGAGCGAGGGAAAAGGCTGTGTTCGTTCACATTTTTTTACTTGCGATGATCTGAAAAAGGGTTCAACACATGAGATTAAAATTTAATTAATATTTCCCGGAGAATTCGGAAACTTTCTACCGGCAGCCTCGTAACAGCAGTTAGAGAAATCACATAAAGCGTTCATTTGTCCAATCTAAAGATATGCTCCCCCCTTTGCTAAAGACGAGATCTAGTCACTAGTTTTGACGATCTATCTCAACTTACCTTAGTAAAATATCACAAGCCTTTTTGAAAAACCATAAAGAAGATCAGCACTTGTTTCGCCCGGTATTTTCGGAGACAATTGCACCTTATTAGAATTCGATATACTTATTTGCCTAAGAGTGAATAGGCCATTCGCTATTGGGATTTAGCAAAACTACTAGACGTTCTATACCAAAAACATGACCCTATAGGGAAGATGTTGTTAAGTGAAGTTTGAAACCTAAACGGTCATTTTCGAAGACTATAGTACCTACACCTACAGTGGATACCCACATAGGGTATTACGCCATTACTTTCTATACTTCATTTCTCAACACCCAAGCACGTACAATAGTAACTGTTTTAGATCTACTCTGTAGTAGAGTGGACCTATGGGAGAACTATGCTTAGAGGCAAAGATCACTACATGCTAAATGCAAGAGACAATGATCTTTAATTAACTACACTAAATGTTGTTTACAATGTCAAAAACAAACACAATCTTACTAAGCTTGATTATGGTTTGCCTTAGTTTTTCGATTGGTCTGCAGGGACAGATTGGGTATCTAAACCCCAATCTAAAAGAATTACCACTCGTAATTTCTTGGAATGGAGATGGTATTAAGATCAGCGCTACGGGAGCCTATGCCAAGACCACACAATTTTTGCAAGTAAGTCCCTCACGTTATCTGGAACAGACGGGGAGTAATGACGTTAGAGTCCTTCCTGGGGCTGGTAACACGCCAGTCATCATAGATCTTTCCAACTTCTTTCAAAAGGCAGAGCCAACTGCTGATGCCAGCAACACAGTGGTGGATGACCATCGCCCGAGAATCGAGTTAGAAATGCCTAAACTGACGCTGTCAAACTACAATGAACCCAACAGCTTTATCCTTGATCTCAGAGGATTCTTAGCGGGAGATGGCTATTCTCAACAGCTTTTCCTTTTCCGTGGACTAGATGTCTTTTTCGTGGCTACCGATAACTGCGCAAATTTGGCAGCCAATGCAAATCGTGTACTAGTGAACGTCGGACATTGTGATGTGAAGCACGTTATTTTGAAAGGAGGATTATTGAGACTGGACGATGTAGACGAGAAGATTCCAGCACTTTGCCGCAAGTACAACGAGCGCTATTTTTCCCAAAGTGATGGGGATGCCTTCGTGTGCTTGGAGGATTGCAAAGATGACGACCCACTGGCTCTTCAAAACCAAAACCACGTAAGAGGTTTGGTAACAAAATACAACATCACTGATTTTGATGACCATCCAATCTCTTTTCTAGATGATATTATTTTGACCAAGAAGGGAGTCGGTTTGAACTTGAAAGCTAAACCGCTTAAACCTACCAAGAATAACAAAAGGAAAAGAAATAAGAAAACGGTTTATGATGCCTATGATCATTACAAGTTTTTCCCTTGGTATGAGTTTATCAACCTTTCTTTCACCAAATACATGGACGAAAATCGATTGCTTATAGAAGACGCTTACAATAACAGCTACATTTTCAACTCTAGAGTGCACTTCAGTAATGTGGAACTTATCCAGTTCTTCAACGAATTGAAAGCTTTGATATCTGAGCAGGTAAAGTAGGATTTACCTGGAGTTTTAGACAGAGCTACCGATTTCAACTCAACACCTGGATCCATGCTGGGTCCAATACCTATTATGCACTTGATTCCATAAACAGGAGGTGTAGCAGGATCTCCACCAAAGTTGCCAGTCACTTGGTGGAGATCCAATTTGGGAAAACTAATGAAGGGAAAGCGGAATGAATTGACCTAAAGTCAAGTTCAAAGGCCTGCCTACTGTATAGAAAAGTGATCCCTTTACGCCCTCCGTAACTCCCTTTATAATGGAAGTTAATACCTATTTTTTGAAACTGAACCGACTTCTACTTGTCTGGTTCTTCATAGTCATTGCTGCCAGCCCGGGAATAGGGCAGCAAGTTTTGGGGGGCGTAGTAATGGATCCTAGTCAAAATGCCCCGATCGATGGAGCCAGTGTCGAGATTAAAGGTCAGCCAAATGCGACCTTCTCTAAGGCAGATGGTTCATTTAGTATCCCCGTCAACTTACCTCTACCGGTGAAGTTAATCGTCACCTATGTCGGCTATGAATTGCGGGAGATAACCATCGATAGATTGACAGATAGCCTCTTGGTATCCATGAACCCAGGGATCTCTATAGGACAAGAGGTAGTCGTAACCGTGTCTAGGAAGCGGGAAAAATTGCAAGAAGCCCCTTCTGCTGTTGACGTGATTGAGCAGCGTGAATTGCTTTCGGATGCAGTGACCAATCCCTTTCTCTCCCTTCGCAACAAGGTCGGCTTAGATGTAACCCAAACGGGCGTGAATTCTGGCCATATCACGCTACGGGGACGCTCCGCCGTTTTTCAAACGGAGACCTTTGTCATGTCAGATTATCGGAACCTCATCCTGCCGGGATTAGGGACGCTATCCTACGGTCAGCAGCCCATTGATCCAATCGACCTAGAAAAAATTGAAATAGTAAAAGGGCCGGGTTCGGCGCTTTATGGTCCTGGCGTAGAAGCTGGGATTGTACATTTTATTTCCAAAAGCCCCTTCGATAAACAAGGGACCACGATTAGTTTGGGTACAGGAACAAGAAATCTTTACTCGGCCTCCTTGCGCCATGCCGGTGTGCTGCTGGAGGGTAAACTGGGTTACAAGGTCACGGGCTATTATCGCACGGCTAGAGATTGGGAAATCGATCCAACAGACCCTCAGGAAGCTTCGCATCTAAAAAGGTTCCAACCTCGTATTGTTTCCAGTATTACGGATCAAGTCGTCTCCGGGAATGTTCCGGATTACGATGTGAAATCCATGGGAATTACAGGAACGATTGCCTATCGCCCAGATGAGGAGACCGTCATTACCACTACCGCCGGTTGGTCCGTTGGCAAAGGATTATTTCGTACGTCACAAGGTGAAGGCTATACAGCTGCGCCTAGACCTTTTGCACAAGCCCGCGTCCAGTCAGGAGGTTGGTTTGGGCAAGCATTCTGGTCTTATCAGGGCGGGAAAGATGGTAAGACTTTTCTGTACGCATCTGGTCTGACGGCTATTACAGAGTCCCATCAGGTGGAAGGTCAACTACAATACAATTTTGATTTTGGAGAAAGCAAGATCAATTATGTTTTTGGGGCGGATTATCGACTCAATACGATAGATACAAAAGGAACAGTGCATGGACGCTGGGAGAACCAGGATGACTATGGCATCATTGGCGTTTATGGACAAGCCAAGATGATGATCAGCTCCGACGTCGATTTCGTAGGGGCGGCCCGATTCGATCACTTCACGGCTTTGGATAAATCCTCTACTTCTCCGCGTTTAGGCTTGGTATACAAACCTTCTCCATTACACACTGCACGCCTGACCTTCAATCACGCCGTTGGCGCCCCCACCGCGATCAACCTATATGCCGATCTCCCTTTAGCCGATGAAGGAAACTATCAATATCATCTACTAGGCGGGGCAGATCCTATCAGCTTTGATAATTCACAAACTACTAGTTTGATACCTGGTGTTGGTAATTATGAAGGCATTGGCGTAGGCTTGCAAGGGGTTTACAGTTACTTGACGGATCAACTTTCAGAACAGCAGTTGGTATCGGATGAACTGATGCAATATCTGGAACAGATGGAAGGCCAGATCGACGGCTTTTCTGCGGGCGTACTTTCACAGGCCCCGCTTACTAGAACGTCCTTGGAACTTTCCACAACTGATATGTATGAATTCGGTTATCAAGGCTTGATCCAGAATCGACTAGCCTTGACGGTCGACCTATATTTCAACAGAAGACAGAATATATTATCCTCTCCCATACAGGCTAGTCCATTTGTGATGCAGCCTGGATTGGCGGATGACCTGGCTAATACTCTCATGGCACAACTAGATAGCGAAGCACTGGCGGAATTGGGCGAGACGCCTAGCTCTGTCACTAGCTTGTATGCCAATATGGCCAGAGTTCTAGCAGAGGATCAATTTACGGGGGAGTATAATAACCTTGGATTTGTTCGATCCGATCAAACCCCTACGACGGGTGATCTACCTACTGTCGATCTGGCCTATTACAACATCAGTGAGATCAACTACTTCGGTGTAGACCTAGGCATGAAATATTACATTAGTTCGGAGTTCTCCGCTTTCGGAAATTTGACTTGGCTTAGCAAGGTGCTTTTCGAGGATGTGCCGATTGGTAGAGGGTTAGAGCCTGAAACCACTGACTTCAGTTTGAATGTTCCGCGAACCAAAATTAAGATGGGATTGGAAGTGGTGCCTGAATTTGGATGGAATGCATTTCTGATGATGCGATACCAGAGTAAATGGGAGAGTATCAACGGCTTGCTGTGGTCAGGACCTGTTGATGCCTTTACCTTAGTGGATGCTGGCTTAGGCTATACCTTTGAGAATAATGTTCGGGTAAATATGACGGTAACCAACTTGTTTGAGGAAGATTACAGAGCCATTTACGGGGCTCCAAAAATTGGCCGTCAAATCATAGTGAAAACCTATTTCGACTTTTAGGAGTCTAACCAAAATAGCACACCGAAGGGTAAAGCCAAATCTGGGGAGTTGCTTGTCAAGTAGCTCCTCAGGTTAAGTGTGTCGCTTAGCCCGGAAGAATTCTTGTAAGAGCTGCCTGGACTCTGCTTCCAAGATCCCGTATTCCACCTTCGTTTTGGGGTGTAAAAGCGCTTTCCCAAAGCGCATAAACCCTCTTTTCTCATCTTCTGCACCATACACTAGCCTATCCAGTTGTGCCCAAGCTAGCGCTCCCGCACACATCACGCACGGCTCAAGGGTAACGTAAAGCGTACAGTCTGTTAGGTATTTACTATTGAGGTAGTTTGCTGCTGCCGTTAGTGCAATGATCTCTGCATGGGCTGTTACATCACGGAGCTGTTCCGTGTGATTATGGCTACGAGCAATGATCTGGTTATCACAAACAATGACTGCACCGACCGGCACTTCTCCCATGTCTCTGGACTTCTCTGCTTCCCGCAAAGCCTGTCGCATAAAATGTTCATCACTATGTACACTTAATCTCATGTATATAAAGGTCAAAAATGGTGTGATAAAGAGCAAGTAATTGATCCAAAAAACTTTTGTCTTGCCTTTTTCTTTTGCCATCATTTGTTATACCTTTGCGCATGGAAACACAAAAAATGCAACTTGACAAAGTTTTAGGGGAAGCGCTTACCTTTGATGATGTATTATTGGTCCCCGCTTATTCCGAAGTCCTCCCGAGAGAAGTTAGTGTATCCACACAATTTACCAAAGGATTAAGGCTGAATGCTCCTATTGTATCTGCTGCTATGGATACGGTCACGGAGAATGTCCTGGCTATTGCAATCGCTCGCCAAGGAGGGATTGGTATTATTCACAAGAATATGACCATCGATGAGCAAGCAGAGCAGGTAAGGAGTGTGAAACGATCTGAAAGTGGAATGATCGTTGATCCAGTTACCTTGAAGGAGCAGGCTAAAGTAGGCGATGCACAAGCGCTGATGCGTCGTTTCAAGATTGGTGGAATTCCTATTGTCAATGGCCACAATAAGTTGATTGGTATTTTGACGAATAGAGATCTAAGATTTGAGAAGAACGAAAGTCGCTCGATTAAGGATCTAATGACCACAGAAAACCTAATAACGGCACCAGTCGGAACTACACTTGAACAGGCCCGTGATATTCTCCAACGTCACAAGATTGAAAAACTTCCCGTCGTAGATGATAGTCGATCTCTGGTAGGTTTGATTACTTATAAGGATATCATGAAGGTACAGGATTATCCAAACTCCTGTAAAGACTCATTGGGAAGATTGGTGGTGGGAGCCGCTGTAGGTGTTACGGCTGATATGCTAGACCGTGTCCAAGCGTTAGTTAATGTTGATGTCGATGCCATCTGTGTAGATACCGCTCATGGTCATTCTCGAGGGGTGTTAGAGGCGGTCAAGGCAGTAAAGGGTGAATTTCCGCATCTACAGGTAGTAGGAGGGAATGTAGCTTCTGCTGGAGGTGCTAGAGCGCTAGCTGATGCTGGAGCAGATGGAGTGAAGGTAGGAGTTGGACCAGGAAGTATCTGTACTACCCGAGTAGTAGCTGGGGTAGGGGTGCCACAGCTTTCTGCTATTATGCAAGCTGCAAAAGGTTTGGAAGGTACCGGTGTTCCTATTATTGGAGATGGTGGGATTCGGTACTCTGGAGACATTGTGAAAGCTTTAGCTGCCGGAGCCAGTACTATCATGGCAGGTAGTCTATTTGCTGGCGTGGAGGAAGCACCTGGAGAAACGGTGATTTTCGAAGGACGAAAATTCAAGATTTACCGTGGGATGGGGTCTTTAGGAGCCATGAAGCAAGGTTCTAAAGATCGCTACTTCCAGGATGTGGAAGATGATATAAAGAAACTAGTGCCCGAAGGTATTGAGGGACGTGTACCTTACAAGGGGACCTTGGCCGAGGTGATGATCCAATACTTAGGTGGTTTGAGAGCAGGTATGGGCTATTGTGGTGCTGCTAGTGTGGAAAAACTACAAGATGCCAACTTTGTGAAGATTACTGGGGCTGGCTTCCAAGAAAGTCACCCGCACAATATTACTATTACCAAAGAAGCGCCGAATTACAGTCGTCGCTAAGGTATACCGTTCGTTTTTACTTCCCATGGAGCGAGGATAGTTACTGGAGGGATAAGACCTTTTCCAATAACCATTCTCGCTCTGCCACTTTCTCAGCCTTTTGTATGGCTTTCCTAAGCTTTTCCAAACCTTCCTGATCGGTCCGCGTACCATTCAGCAATTGTGATGTGAATCGGATGAGGTTGAGGTAGTTTTCCTTGTGATACCCGATCCGTTTCTGACGATACACTAAACTCCGGAAACTATCCAGTAGTGACTGTAAGGCGCTGATTTCTTCCCGTTCATAGTACATCACCAGAAGCATCTTCCTCCCTTCGAGTCCATGCAACACATCCTTGAATTCCGTTTCTCTTAACAAACTCATTGCCTGTTGGAATTCTCCTTTCCGATAGTATAGGGTAGCCAGGTTGAAATTGAAGGTACTCAGGCGATATTGCTCTTCGATGTGATCTTGGTATTTTCGTAAGAACTGTTCAGTCCAACTGAAGGCTTTCAATCCCATTCCCGCTAAAGCAATGTTGTTATAGGTAAAGCGAGAGATATAGCCATTCTCGAGGAAGATGTCCGCTTCCAAGCCTTGCTGATAAAGGAGGAAAGCGTGCTGTAGGTAGTGTCTGCGGCCCTGATTTAGTTGTTGAATACAGTGATTCAAGGCAAATAGGTAAATCGACTTGAGTTCTGCCTTTGGGAATAGCGGCCCCGTTTCGGCTATCAAAGCCTGAAGCTTGGGGAAGGGATCATTTTGAGTAGCATCCGCTAAACTTTGATACAAAAAATAGAAAAGCATTAATTCTTTGTGCTCCTCATAGTCACCTTCTTCAATTTCGTGAAGTACAGCTGGGAGAAAAGGCAACTGATAGGTGTCTTTGAGCACCGTCTTATGAGATATAGCAACGCAAGCCTGTCGAAGTTGCTGCAGCATAAAATATAAGTTGCTGTGTTGGGTCCAGGACTGAAAGCCCATGCTTTGTTGTCGGGTTCGCAGTGTGGAGTCCGTGTACATTTCTTCATGAAAGGCACTTTTTTGGAAGTGATAGGATGGATTGCGAAGCGGGTGTTGCCTCAGCGCCCTTTCCAACCTATTGCTCATACTTGTAAAGGATCGTGGCAAACCACGAAGCCTAAGGCTGTGCAAGAGACTATTTTGTACCTGTAGTTTGTCTTCTTTCCATTGGGTATAGGCTAGGTAATTTTGCATGAGTTGGTAAAGAAAAGACATGAGGTACCGAATCTTCTTTTCGTCGTATCTATCCCCGGGATAGAGTACGCCAAATACCTGCTCTTTTTCCAATTTTTCTTCTAGGCCTCGAGGTAATACTTTCTTAAGATAGATTAACAATTGTATGACATCATTGCGACTGTTGTGAAAGGGAGACTGGACGAACTTCGTGGCTTCGATCCACTCCTTTCTTCCGAAAGTACCTAAAAGTTCTATTAATTGGCTATTCTTCATTTACTTGAAACATAGGCAAAATTTTTCAATAAAACATTGAAAAATAGATTTTTATACCTATGTATTTATTTTGAAAATTTGGCAAATGAATCCAATTGCTATTGGTTTTACTTCCTACCCTACCTACCTTGCCGACAGTTCAGATAGCTAAACTTAGAATGAATGTACCTATGAAGAATCAGCTAGTTTTCCTGTTGTGTTTTCTTGGATATACTTGCGTACTCTCCGCCCAAGGTTGGGAGATTACTCCCTTTAGAGGTGGTGTCGAAGACATTGTGGAGCACCCCGATGGGTTCATTGTGGGTACGGGTATTGACAAGGATCTAGGGCAAGCCGTTGCTTTTCGTTTGGATGCTACGGGAGAGACAGAGTGGAAAATTTCTTTAGAAGGGCGTATCGGCTATGGCATTTGTCAATGGTCAGATCATGACTTCTTTGTGATGGGCATTCATACCTCAGGACCGGCAAACGCCATTGCGGGGTCTTTCTTCCTGGCCAAGATTACGCAGGAAGGCGGGATACTATGGCAGAGGCAGTACAATAATGATCATGATTTGAAAGGGACCGAAATTATCCGGACACCAGATGATAATTTGGTGATTGTCGGACAAGCTTCTAGTGATGGCCGGAATTTGATCATGAAACTGTCGGAGGAGGGAGATATTATCTATAGCAAGGAGTATGCAGGAGGGCTTCCGCTGGAAACCATATATGCGCTACCAGATGGGAGGGTAATCATTGGTAGTCTAAATTATCAGAGTGACTTGGTTATACTAGACCAGGATGGAGAGGTAGAGGATTCTTATGCTTTTAATCAAGCCTTGAACATGATTCCCGTAGAGATTATTCCTGGCCCCAACGGGATGCTTACTACTTTATCTGTGACCACGGATCAGTCTATTCACTTCACTCAGATGAATTCGGAAGGAGAAGTGACTGCCCGTAATGATATTGATCGTTTTGTTGTTTGGGGGTCTGCGGATGGGGCAGCGACAGTAGATGGTACCTACGCCATTGCAGGTTATCTTTGGGATTACGAACAAGGTCAAACGGATGCTGATATTTTTCTCCATAAACTCGATGAGAATGGTGAGACGGTTTGGTCGCGGGCTTACGGTCGTGTGTCTAGTAATGGGGCAGCGAACGAGTACTTTGGAGAAGTACGAAGTACGGCCGATGGAGGTTTTCTCCTATGTGGAGGAAGTGATGAAATGGGCTATGTTGTCAAGACGGATCGGCACGGAAATACCTTCTCCAACCAGTTGCAAGGTCAAGTTTTTTATGATTTGAATGAAGATTGTATGATTTCAGACGGGGATCTAAGCCTGCCTCAGTGGGTTGTTCAGGCCGTAGGTCAGCCAGGGACCTTCTATGGCCTTACGGATGAGGACGGTAATTATCAGATAAATCTGCCTGCTGGAGTATTTGAAATTTCAGCACTTACACTAAATCCATATTGGGGCATAGTTTGTTCAGGGAACCGCACTTTGAGTTTTGGATTGGAAGGAGATGTTCAAACCCTGGATCTACCTATGAAAGCCATCGTTTCTTGTCCGATAATTGATGTTTCGATTGCTAGTGGTCGACTTCGCCGTTGTTTTGCAAGCACTTACGAGGTCGATTACTGCAATACCGGTACGGCATTGGCTACTGATGCCTACATCGACCTGACGCTAGATCCCTTTTTGATTATTGATTCTGCAGACTTAGCTTATACTCCTATCGAAGAAAAGGTATATCGCTTTCAGGTCGGTGACCTCGAGGTGGGACAATGTGGAAGTTTCCGTGTCTTTACCACCTTGGAGTGCAATCAATCTATTCCTTTAGGGCAAGTCCACTGCGTCCAAGCCAATAGCTATCCCGATACGACCTGTCTGCAACCCAACCAGACTTGGGATGGGGCAGAGATTGAAGTGGAAGGTTATTGCAGATCTGATTCCATCTTTTTTAAGATCGCCAATGTTGGGGTAGGGGATATGACCTCTCCTTTGACCTATATCGTGATCGAAGATCAAATCATTTTGTTCGAGAAGACTTTCCAGTTGGATCAAGGAGATTTTCTTATCGATACCATCGTTGGGATGGGAGCACAATACACCCTGATTGCGGAGCAGTCGCTCGGAGGGTTTGGCAGTTTATACCCTAATGTAAGTGTTCTCAATTGTAGCCATACACCTACTGCTTTGGCATTGCAATTACATCATGACGATGACCGACCTTCACGGGATGTTCATTGTTTAGAAAATGTAGATTCTTATGATCCTAACGATAAGCAAGCCACCCCCAGCGGCTGGGGCTATGAGAAGTTGATACTCCCCAATACGCGTCTTGAATACAAAATCCGATTCCAAAATACAGGTACAGATACGGCTTACCAGGTCATCATCAAGGATCGTATAGCGGAGAATTTAGACATCAAAAGTCTCCGTCCGGGAGCAAGTAGTCATTCCTATTCTTGGGGAATTGGGGAAGGTCGATATCTCAGTTTTACATTTGAAGATATTGACTTGCCGGATAGTACTACAAACCTGATCGCCTCTCAAGGTTTTGTGACTTTTACTATTGACCAAAAGGCAGATCTCCCTCTTGGCACCATCATTGAAAATACAGCCGCGATATATTTTGACTTTAATCCACCGATCTTTACCAATACCTCCAAACATAAGGTGGAGAATCTCTTCGACAATTTGCCCACTAATTCCATTGAAGCGGTACGGCCACAGATGATCGTAAAGGTTTTCCCGCAACCCACCCTGGATCAGGCCTTTTTTGATATCCAAGGTGTTCCAGCGCAGCGGGTGCATTTGCAAGTATATGACCTGTCAGGTAGACTATTAGAAGAGCAGAGCTATGAAAACTTAACGTTTACCTTGGATAGCGGGCATCTTTCGACTGGCTTATATATCTATTCGCTACGTTTGGAAGATGGCCGCTTCTGGCAGGGCAAGCTTGCGATCCTCGGGCAGTAGGACATCGGGTTTATCGCAATACATCAAATACCCGAGAATATTTCACCGTAAAACTCCGATTCCTGATTAAACCATCAGCCTGTGTCTCATTGTACACAATGAATAAGCCTGTATTGGCTTGCTGCAGCCAACCAAAACGAACATTGGAAGACCAGATTCCACTAACATTATTGTATTGGAAAAGACTTTGCAAAAAGATCAAAGGGGTGAAGGAATAAGAGAGTCGTGCTCGGAAGATGTTGGTTGTGAAATCTCCATTAGGTAATTTGATGTCATTATTGATTAAACTCCATTCGGAATTGAACCGATCTCCCAGACGAATGGCTAGTGTTCCGCTCGTTGCATAGCGCTTTCCACCGAAGAATCCTCCAATTACGGAGCGAATATTGATAGAGACCGGCTTACTAGGATTGGTCCAGAACACAAATTGACCTTCGTGATGATCATAAGTGCCCTGGGGAACGATCACACCTTTTGAGATTTCAAAATCTTCAACCACACCTTCTGTGGTTAAGTTGATTCCAGTATGAAGTTCCGTACCGTTTTTCCATTCCCAATGGTTGTCTATGTGCAGGAAGCTAGTCACGAGGAAATTATCAAAGTTCCAATAAGAACGATAAGAGATGTGTGGTCGGAGTTCAAGGATTCCAATGAAATTTTTCGGTCGGATTTGCTTTAGAATGCGGAATTCTGGTTTCCGGAAAGCATCTCGTAAAAGGAAGCCTACCTCTGGATTGAATCCTTCCCCTACTTCGGTATAGGCGGCCGTGAGATCGAGGCCATTCCACAAATAATTGGATTTGAATTGGAAAGAATGGGCTTGGTCATCGATGCCCGGCGTAGCCGTCTGCGCATAGAATCCAGATAACTGTGCTTTCTTGCCTATACCCAATCGTCCATCCACTGCGTAGGTACGATTGTAGTCATCTTCAACTTCCCCCATACCCTGCCGATTGATGAAGGCCGCAC
>CAJXPD010000129.1 GCA_913057785.1 uncultured Lewinella sp.
CCCGTATCACCTCATTGCCAGTCTGTCTCATAAGCAGAAATTTAACAAGTTTGATCTAGTTCTAGGAGGATTTTACAACAAGGAAGAAAGCTTTAATAAAGATAATTACAACCGATATGGGCGATTCAATATTGGTACACGATATCGGATCAGCGATCGGTTATCCGTTGGGCTAAACGCAAATGTCAATGCAGGTGAATCGGCTGCCTTTTTCTACTGGTCAGCGGATACCACAGCGTATATTGGCAGTGCTAGTACGGCTACCGCAAGATCGCGAGTTCGATACAACATCGACCCCTACCTAGTATATTTTGAGAAGGGAGGTGCTAGACACAGAATCTTGACCCGCTACCATGAAGTGAACAATGATAATGACAACAACCAATCCAATTACTCCTACACCTTATATGGAGAATATCAGTACCAAAAGCGTTTTCAAGCTGCTGATCTAGTATTGACAGGTGGTTTGGTAGCTAGGGCCACGCGAGTCGAAGCAGAACTGTATGGCGATACGACATTTACTTCACAAAATCTCGCAGCTTACCTGCAGTTCGACAAAAAGTTCTTCGATCGTTTGAATGTGTCGTTGGGATTGAGGTATGAGGATAATGTGCTAAATAATCCCGGATTCACCTATTCAGATGGTGCGTTCCTGGGCGGTGTAGTAGAACCTTCGGAGGAACGCGAATCCAAACCGGTATTACGTGTTGGATTAAATTACCAGCTAGCAGATTTCACCTATCTCCGAGGTTCTTGGGGGCAAGGTTACCGTTTTCCTACGATTGCGGAGAAATTTATTTTCACCAATGCGGGCTTTCCCGTCGTTCCCAACCCTACTTTAGGTTCGGAGACGGGCTGGTCCGGGGAGCTGGGTATCAAACAAGGATTTCGTTTGGGAGGATTTGAAGGCTTTGTGGATTTGGCGGCTTTCACGATGCGCTATCAAGATATGATCGAATTCAATGTGAATAGCCAATTGGCCTTTAATGCCATTAATGTAGGGGGTACCAATATTTCTGGAGCGGAAGTATCCATTGCTGGGAAAGGTGATCTCTTTGGCGCTCCCACTACCATTTTGGCAGGTTACTCCTATGTCGACCCACGCTTCGAAGAATTTGATCCAACTCCACTACCAGCTGACGGTGGTACGCTTGCCCAAAGAAATGCTAATAATTCATCCAGCTCGGAAAATATCTTGAAATATAGATCCCGACATACGATCAAGTTTGATATGGAAACTCAAATCAAACAATTCAACATTGGCTTGGAGAGCTTTTACAACAGTAAATTAGTAGCCATTGATGCCATTTTCTTCTTGATCGTACCTGGCCTTAAAGACTTCCGAGACAATATTGGCAACGGCTTTTGGCGCCACAACATACGTGCTGCCTATCGCTTTAACGAAGATTTCAAGGCTTCTGTGATTTTGGGGAACGTGACCAATATTGCCTACACCTTCAGACCAGGGCTCCTAGAAGAACCACGCAATTTGACAGTCCGCTTGGATTACAAATTTTAACTGACATTTTGTCACTTTAGTACTGAAAAATGATTACTTTTGCACCCCAATTGGGTGCAGTGTAAAGAAAAAAATGAGTGCATCCGGAACCAATTGGTGTTCAGATGCACTCATTTTTTGGACTATACTGATTCAGTTGTTCAAAATTGCAAAGTATGTACAATGATAATCCGACCCTGACGGGCATCAAGAAGGAGATAGACGAAAGCAAGCAAGGTGAGGTATTCTTCCAAGAAGCCGGACAGATGGGGGCTGCCGCCAATCAGAAGCATTTCTATATAGAGAGCTATGGCTGTCAAATGAACTTTAGCGATAGCGAAATTGTAGCCTCTATCCTTGCTGAAGTCGGGTTTCAGCCCACTCGCAACATGGAGGTAGCTGATCTGATTATGATCAACACTTGCTCAATTCGAGAAAAAGCAGAGGATACCGTACGTAAACGCTTGCGGGTTTTCGATAAGGTAAAGCAGCAAAGGCCAGGTACTTTAGTAGGTGTATTGGGTTGTATGGCGGAGCGCTTGAAGAGCAAGTTCCTAGAACAGGAAAAATTGGTAGATCTAGTCGTCGGTCCTGATGCCTATCGTGACCTCCCCAACTTGGTTTCCAATGCGGAGGAAGGAGATAAAGGCGTAAATGTCTTTTTGTCACGGGAAGAAACTTATGCAGATATTAGTCCACTGCGCTTAGGCACTAATGGCGTTTCAGCTTTCATATCTATTATGCGTGGCTGCGACAACATGTGCTCCTTCTGTGTGGTGCCGTTTACCAGAGGAAGAGAAAGAAGTCGTAATGCCTTTAGCATCGTGGCAGAAGCCACTGACTTGTACGAGAAGGGGTACAGAGAAGTAACACTATTAGGTCAGAATGTAGATTCCTACAAATGGGAAAATCCAGAGACTCAGGAAATCGTGAGTTTTGCAGGTTTGCTCGCTCAAGTGGCAGACGTACATCCCGATCTTAGAGTGCGGTTCTCCACTTCTCATCCCAAGGATATTACAGATGAGGTACTGTACACGATGGCGAAATACGAGAACATTTGCAACTATATCCACCTGCCTGTGCAATCCGGGAATAGCCGAATCCTAGACCTTATGAATCGGACCTATGACCGCGAATGGTATATCAATAAGATCAATCGCATCTACGAAATCATCCCAGAATGTGCCATTTCTTCGGACATCATCGCTGGCTTTTGCACGGAGACTGAAGAGGAGCATCAGGATACTTTGAGTATGATCGAACTAGCAGGCTACAGCATGTCCTACATGTTCTTTTACTCCGAACGTCCAGGAACCTTGGCAGCCAGAAAGTACGAGGATGACATTCCATTAGCTACGAAGAAGAAACGCTTGCAAGAGATCATTCAGTTGCAAACTAAAGTCTCGCAAGCCCACAACCAACGTGATATTGGCAAAACGTTCAAAGTTTTGATCGAGGGGACTTCTAAGAAATCAGATCAAGATTTCAAGGGTAGGAATTCTCAGAACAAGATGATCGTTTTTCCAAAAGTTGAAGGATACCAGGCTGGAGATTATGTCGAAGTCAAAGTAAATCAGGCCACTAGCGCGACTTTGATCGGAGAGATGATTGCTCAGTAGAGTTCGCGCGAAGGTTAAAACGCTCTTTATTATTAGTCAAAAACCGTTTATGGAAAAGCTACAATCCGTCAAACAACGCTATGGTATTATTGGTCGATCCCCTTTGTTGGATCGAGCCTTAGGTACTGCAATTCGAGTTGCGAAGACGGATTTATCGGTTTTGATTACTGGTGAAAGTGGCACAGGTAAGGAAGCCTTTTCGCGTATCATTCACGAAAATAGTCCTCGAAAGCATAACAAGTTCATCGCCATTAATTGTGGAGCCATTCCTGAAGGCACCATCAACTCCGAACTCTTCGGCCATGAGAAGGGAGCCTTTACTGGAGCGACCGGCGAGCGTAAAGGGTACTTCGAGACTTATGATGGTGGGACTATTTTTCTCGATGAAATTGGTGAAATGCCCGCGGAAACCCAGGCGGCATTGTTGAGGATATTAGAAGCCGGAGAATTCATTAGAGTCGGTTCCTCTAAACCACAGAAAACTGATGTGCGAATTGTAGCGGCTACTAATGTGAAATTGCAGGAAGCCATCAGAAAAGGAAAGTTTAGAGAAGATCTCTATTTCCGGTTAAACACGGTACCCATTCAATTGCCTGCATTGCGAGATCGTCCGGAAGACATCTATATGCTGTTCCGAAAGTTTGCGGTGGATTTTGCAGAAACCTATCGCACCCCTCCTGTTCAGCTGGATGAGCGGGCTCGTCTTTTGCTGGAATCCTACAGATGGCCAGGGAATATCAGAGAATTAAAAAATGTAGCGGAGCAAGTCTCCGTCCTCTCCGAGGAGCGGATGGTGAGTGCAGAACATTTGTTGGAACTGATTCCCAATCTTCTCAAGCGGAACCTTCCCATGATCACCGAAAGTGAAGACGTGAATGAAGGTACCTTGAAGGAGCGGGAAATACTATACAAAGTCCTTTTCGAAATGAAGCAGGACTTGACAGACCTAAAAGACCTGGTGTTCGAAATTATTCGGGATAATAATCTGCAGGTACCTGATGTGTCGCCCATCCGAGGTATTGGTGCTTCCGTACCCCGTAGAGAGAATATTCCACGCTATTCCACCCGAGCGGTAGAGGATCTGCTGGAAGCGCATAAGCCTACTTCTGAGGCTTCCCCAGTACTTCCAAAAGAAAAACTCAAACCCATCATTCTAGATGATAATGCCAAAGAACAATATCAGGACCTAGTGGTGGTTGATGATAACTTGTCTTTAGTGGAGAATGAAAAAGAGCTCATTCGTCGCGCCTTGAAGAAGCATGATGGGAAGAGAAAGGAAGCTGCAAGTGATCTAGAGATTTCCGAAAGGACCCTGTATCGAAAGATAAAGGAGTACAATCTATAGCCTGCTGCAGCGCATTCCAACAAACCTAATGGAAGGTTAAAGTTGCCAACAACTAAAAGCACCTAGACCCGATAAACCTTACCTTTGTCAGAAGCTGTTTGATCATGAATACATTAAGATATACACTGCTTGCCTTACTGATTTGCATCCTAGGTGCTTCCTGTTATACTTTTTCTGGTATCAGCATCAGTGACAATGTCAAGACCTATTATGTCATTCGGTTCAAGGATAACGCACCAAATGCGCCTCCTACTTTAGCTCAAACATTAACCAATGCACTTGACCAAAAAGTCAGGACGGAGGCTCGTTTGGTAGAGAACCAGGTTTCTCCCGATATCGAGTTCATTGGCACCTTAGTAGATTTCCGGGTCACTTCTGAAGCTCCTAGGGCTGATGAAACCACGGCCTTGAACCGCCTAACCATTACCACAGCTATCGACTATGTAAACAATGTAGAACCGGATAAGACCTGGAAGAAGAACTTCTCTCACTTCTTTGACTTTCCTAGTTCACAGGACCTAAGTAGTGTACAAGAGGCAGCTATCCAAGAAATTATTGACCAAATCATGGAATACATCTTCAATGAGGCCTTCACGGATTGGTAGGATGTAATGCAACAATTGCATTAAGTCCTACGCAAGAATTTGCATAAAATGATAAGTTTGGGTACTTCGTTTTGGGCTGCTTATTCCACTCTAGAATCCTTGCCTTAACATTGAGTTATTGGATCTTGACAATACTTCGGCTCACCTTTTTGAATTCCGCGAAAATCCGTTACTTTTGCTGGCGAAAATTCAAACCCATCCTACATGAACTTACATGAATATCAAGGTAAAGAATTGTTAAAGAGTTACGGCGTTGCCATTCAAGAAGGTAAAGTCGCAACATCTGTAGAGGAGGCTGTAGCTGCCTTCAAATCCCTACAAGAGGAAACGGGTACCGAGATGGCTGTGGTGAAAGCCCAGATCCATGCTGGTGGTCGTGGAAAAGGTGGTGGAGTGAAATTGGCCAAGAATTTGGACGATCTCAAGGAGCATGCGGGAAACATCATTGGTATGATGTTGAAGACACCTCAGACACCAGGTGGTATGACCGGCCCTGGTAAGTTGGTACGCAAGGTCTTAGTGGCACAGGATGTATATGCTCCTGACTTCGATGCTTGTAAAGAATACTACATCTCTATTCTAATGGATAGAGAAAAGAAACGCAATGTTATCATCCACTCCACTGAGGGCGGTATGGACATTGAAGAAGTTGCGGAAAAGACCCCAGAACTGGTACATAAAGAATACATCGATCCACAATTGGGACTTTTGCCCTTCCAAGCTCGTAAGGTTGCTTTCAACTTGGGCTTGAGTGGTAAGGCCTTCAAAGAGATGGTAAGATTCATTACGAAGCTGTACAAAGCTTTCGTGGGATCAGATGCCTCTCTATTCGAAATCAACCCTTGCCTTAAGGATGGAGAAGATCGCATCATCGCAGTAGACTGCAAAGTATCCCTTGATGAGAACTCCTTGTTCCGTCACAAAGATTTGGCTGAATTAAGAGATACCGATGAAGAAGATCCAACAGAAGTTGAAGCCAAGAGCTACGGTTTGAATTACGTGAATCTAGATGGTAATGTAGGATGTATGGTAAATGGCGCAGGTTTGGCCATGGCTACCATGGATATCATCAAGCTTTCTGGTGGTGAACCTGCTAACTTCTTGGATGTAGGGGGTACAGCTGATGCAGCTCGTGTTGAACAAGCTTTCCGTATCATTCTACGTGACCCAGCAGTTAAGGCGATCTTGATCAATATCTTTGGCGGTATTGTTCGTTGCGATCGGGTGGCTCAAGGGGTAGTAGATGCCTACAAGAACATCGGCGATATCAGCGTTCCAATCATTGTTAGATTGCAAGGAACTAATGCTGATCTAGCTAAGACGATCATCGACGAATCTGGACTTTCAGTTCATTCGGCTATCCTACTTCAGGAGGCTGCTGATCTAGTTAAAGAAGTCCTACAATAGTCGGATTATAAACAGAGGTCTACCGATCTCTTCCAAATATAAGAACCCGATTTTTGGTTGATCCAGAAATCGGGTTCTTTACTTTAACGGATAATTGGTCATCCCCAAACAACCACAGACAGTCTAGGTAGATAAATGCGCAGGCACCAGGCCTTCAATCTTGTCCAAGAGCCCCCTGAGTTCTTTCGTACTGCTGAGTGGGTTCGCCAAGGTAGTTCTCAACCAAAGCCCCTCTCCTAACCAGGTCTTCACAATATAGAATTCCCCATCCTCTAGCAATTCTTGCCGAAGCTGGTCATTTACTTGATTTTGAGCTACCAGCGATAGGTCGTCAGCACAATATCTAAAACAGACGATATTGCAAGCAGGATCAACGGCCAGCTCAAAGGCAGGATGATCCTTTATCATCTGGGCAAAGGCCTGGCTTAGATCCATTACCGCAGTAACGGCTTCATCCCACAGTTCCACGCCGTATTGGCTTAAGGTGATAAAAGCCTTCAATCCTAACATCAGCTTGGTACACTCAAAAGTTCTTTTGGCAAAGTTAAACCATTCCGGATCTGCTTGTTCAAACAGATAATCTGCCCGCTGGCTAAAGGTTTGATAACTGTGTTTCCCATCTTTAAAAATCAAGGCTGTAGTAATGGAGGGGGTCAGCAGCATCTTGTGAAAATCCATGGCTACGGAATCAGCCAATTCAATGCCTTTGACCCGATCCTTGTACTTCCCAGAAAAGGCCAGGGCTGCCCCATGCGCTCCATCTACATGAAACCAAAGATCGTGCTCCTGACAGAAGTCAGCAATGGCGACCAAGTCATCGAAAGAGCCAGTAGCCGTACTACAGGCGCTTCCTACCACGGCAATCACCTGAGTACCCGCCTCGCATGCCTCTTCATACAGTCGCTGCAATTGATTGGTATCCATCTGATATTGATCATCCACTGGCACCTTGATAATGCCAGCCTCTCCCCAGCCCATAATCTTTACTGCTCGATCTACACAATAGTGTGCAGCTTCTGAAACCATCAAGGCCAAGGGTTGACCATGTCCTTCCGTCCACACATTTTGCTTAGCCTTAATACTGCGGGCTGCCAATAATGCTGTAGTATTAGCCAGAGTCCCGCCAGAGGTCACAAAACCATCGGCGGCATCGGAGAACCCCATAAATCGGCTAACTTTCTTGATAACCAGATGCTCCATCGTGGATCCGGGCACCCCCATTTCATACACCCCCATCCCATTATTCATCCAGTCACCGACCAGACCAGCGAGAGCTGTGATGGGAATGGGAGGACTAATCTGATGTCCCATATATTTTGGATGGTGAAGGTGTACGCCTTCCCTTAAAGTATCCGTGAGAATCTGCAGGCTGGACTGTGATCCTACTTGATCCAGCGCTGGGCTCCAACGTTCCTTCGCATCTTCTGGTTTGATCCAAGGATTAGCCGGAATATCGGCTCCCCCGGCTCGGCACCTCGCTAAATAATCTGCTAACTCATCAATTAACTGATGCCCCATGCTCCGAAAGGCTTCCGGTTCATAGGCAGCTTGCAACAAACTTGTTCTTGTCATTATCGCGGTCGTTGAATGGTTCCGATCCCATTATCGGCTAGCGAACCTAAGTAAAGTTGCCCTTCGTATTCTTGGACATTTGTAATTTGGGCGAACTTACCTCTGGGATCTTGTAAGTTGTAAATGATTTGGGCTCTTTCATTAATACCCAAAACAAAGCTATATCGTTCCGGTGCGGGTTGCAAAGTTTCCGGTAAGCGAGCCAGGATTTTCCGCTGCAAGGGTTTCACCATCATTTTATCTAATTGTGGATTCCTTGGCGAGACTAAAGTAAGCCAGAAAACACCATTTGATCCACGAGATATACCATCTGGGAACCCGGGCAAATTTTGAATAAAAACATCATTCTGCCCAGCACGGCTTCCACTTAACCAGTACCTACGAACACGATAGGCACCCGTCTCTACGACCAGCACAAATGATTGATCTGCCGCCACCGCTACTCCGTTGGCAAAATAAAGATCATCCAAAAGAAGTTTGGTCTCCTGTAAGACCGGATCATATTCCAGTAGGCGACCATTGGGTCGATGCTCTAAAATATCCAACTTATAGTCGTGTAGATGGAAACGATGCGAGGCATCTGAGAAATAGATCTTGCCATCTCGCCCCACTTCCACATCATCTGTGATTCCAAATGCCAGTTCATCGTGAGCCGTTGCCAAAATGTTCATTTTGCCTGCCGGATCTATAGAAAGTAATCCTTTATCCGCATCGGCAACCAATAAATTGCCCAAGAAATCGAAATGCATGCCAAGGGGTCTACCTCCTGTATTAATAAATAGTTCCGGTTCTGATTTGCTTCCATCAAAGCGAATAATTTCCCCTGTGACGCTAGATCCATATAGGCGACCTTGAGCATCAATAGCTACATCTTCGCAGGCATGGCAACGATCTTCATATAAAACTAAGACCCGACGTAAATCACTATTGACCTCATATTTACCCTCAAGGGCGGGAGCTCGTGGTGGCCTCCAGGAGACTGGATCGACTTGAACGGGAAAAAGAAACAGATATCCTAATAGCAGTAGCAGAACTATTCCTAGCACTGGCAGTATACGAAATTTCATACCGGAGATTTAGTGAATGCAAAGCTCCTCCTTTCTGGAAGCTATCTCAAAATGTCTGCGGACTTAGGTAGAGTTAGGATTTCTTAAGGCATTGAGCCCGAAAAGCAAAACATGAAATAAGCTGAGGTGAAAGATACTTTATCACCAGAGAGATACTTTCAGATAGCCTCTATATCCCCATTTCCAGTAAAAGTAATATTTTTTGAAAAAAAAGTCTCTGGGGGTGTACCTTTTCAAAAAGCTAGCATTATGGTATTAAAATCAACCGAATAATAAATGAGACGATAAGCTAGGTTCTCATCATAGCAAATTTGGGCTAAAAAATGTACATTTGATGTTTTCAAAACTTCAATTAAGCCGAAGCCATATAAAAAACGTAGGCATGAGTATGTCTAAGAAGTCTGTTTCCGTGGAGCATATGCAGGAAGAGTGGCTTGAAGTACAGGCAGCCCAACGTGACCCCGCGCGTTTCCGTCCGCTTTACAACCGCTATTACGAACCCATCTTTCGTTTCATTTTCAGAAGAACCAACCAAGAAGAACTTACCGCCGACATCTGTTCACAGGTATTCCTAAAAGCCCTACAAAGGATTAATTCTTACTCCTACAAGGGTGTACCCTTCTCCGCATGGCTGTACCGCATTGCCAGCAATGAGGTGGCTCAACACTATCGTGCCACACAGAAGAACAGGGTTGTCAGCATGGAAGAAAGTTCTTTTACGGATATGATTGATGAACTAGACGAACAGGACACAGAAGGATTGAGACAACAGCTACTAGCGACACTGGACACACTAAAAGAGGGGGATCTGCAACTAATTGAACTCCGTTTTTTTGAGCAACGTTCCTTTAGGGAAGTGGCTGAAATTACCGGAATTACGGAAAACAATGCAAAGGTGAGAACATACCGGATTTTGGAACGAATGAAAAAGAAGATTGCTAATTCATCAAGAGAAAATTAAGCATTATGTCATTTATTAGCGAAAACACTGCTTTCTTTTTTCCATCCTACCATACCAAGGATCAGGCCTTCTTTTTCTTCCAAAAATTATTCCGATGAAGAAAAACTACAAAATAGTAATCAATCCAAAACAGCCCAGTCAGGAGCAGATAGCCGGACATATGGACTTCGACGCCCTGCTGGACCAATTGGAGGCTAATAAAGGCCAAAAAAATACGGGGCGAATTAGGCGGCTCTACTACTATGGAGGTGCCGTTGCTGCAGCCATCGCCCTGCTCCTCATTGTTTGGGGCATCAATCCCGCTGATTATCAGCAACAGCAACAAGCCTATTTTGAGGCACAACCTTACGTCATGCCTCCGATCGCCGATATTGAACCAACTTTCACCAGCTATAAAGTAAATGTAAATCAAGGTGGTGTATACGAATACGCAAGTGGTTCAAGACTGGTCGTCCCCGCTGCAGCTTTTATGGACGATCGCGGCAAACTAATTACTGGAGAGGTGGAGATTCACTATCGTGAAATGCACGATTATGTTGACTTCTTTCTTTCTGGAATTCCTATGGTATACGATTCAGCCAATGTTCGCTACACATTGGAATCTGCTGGCATGATCGAAATTTATGCTGAGCAAAATGGTAAAAGGGTCAATATGGCTCCCGGGAAACATATCGACGTTTCCTTGGTTTCTCAAATTGATGTACCAGACATCAACATACCTCCTAGTTACAATATCTATCAATTGGATACTGCTGCACGTAAGTGGGTGTATCAAGACATTGATAAATTGGAGATCATCGATGATGTTTTACCAACTGTTAACCCACAAGATCCTGCCTATTCAGCACTTAATACCTATAAAGAATCATTAGCTGCTTTAGATGCAGAAAAAGAGAAAAACGAAGCGACCCTAAACTCGCGCTTCCCTCAACCCATTGCTCCGGTCAAACCACAAAAAGCTAGTAGTGGTCAACCCACTTTCTCCATAGACCCAGAGGGCTTTGTCATCGATTTAGATGAACAGAGTATTCCGGATAAGGAAAGACAGGAGCTTAGGACGCAGATTGATAACATTATCTGGGAGGTTTCGCCAAAGAATGTAGATTTTGACACCCGTTCCTTGCAAGTCGAGTGGGAAGGAGCTCGATTAAGAAAATTGCAAGCCTGGGAGTATGAAATCACCTACTTCAGTGGCACCACAGAAGTTCCCATGATTATCAATCGCGTTCTCACGGGGGAAGGTTTCAATCAAGCACTAAGCAATTATGAAGCTGAATTAGCAGCGTACCAGCAGGCAATAGCTGAATATGATGCCAATATTTCTGAAGAGAAGACAAAACTTCTAGCAGATTACCGTACAGCCAAGCAAACCCTGAGGTTGGCATTGGAAGAAGAGCTTTTCGCAGGGCAGCATTCATCAGACGATGATCCCTTGGCTTATGCCATGCAGAAGCGTAAGGTTCGCAATCAATTCCGAGCCACTGGATTTGGAATATGGAATTGCGATCGACCGGTCGCTCCCTTAGAGCAAACGGTGAAAGCTAAATTTGTGGATACCGATGGTAAACCACTAGAAGACCTTCCCGCTTACTTAGTGGACAAAACGCGTAATACTGTAGTCCGCTTCCTAGCAACGAGAAACACGCCTATTGCATATAATACCCTTTCGGATAATATGCTATGGATTGTCACTACGGATCAAAAAATAGCCTTGGTTCGTCCCGATCAATTCAAAGCTGTCCCTAAGGGTGCATCCAAACACATCTTCGAGGCAGAGGTCCTAGAGGCCGACACCCAAGAAGAACAGGAAATAAGAAGGATGCTAAAATTTTAATCAAACTACTTCCCGCATTTTGATCCATCAAGATGCGGGATTTTTCTTTTGTATCCATTACATCTCCACACGCTCTTCCAAGTTTGCAACTGTCTCCTCTCGACTAAAACCCGACAATTCGCTCTCCACATCCATGTTTCCGGCAACTTGATCTAAAAAAAAATCGTTTTTAGTCTGGCGCGAGCTATATTCGTGACCAGAAAATTACCGCTTGATGCGGAGTGAGGCCCCAATATTTAACCGCAGTTTTTTGTGCTATATCCTTCTTCACTCCGCGCTTTAAACACAAATAGATGAAACAGTTTTTTAAGTTCTTTTTCGCTTCTTGTTTAGGATTCATTGTGGGGAGTATTATTCTGAGTTTACTTTCCGTGGCTATTTTTAGCTCCATCGCCGCAAAAGGTAGTCAACCAGACCCCATCAGTGCTAATTCAGTTCTACACCTTACCTTTAATCAACCCATTCCAGAGCAAACCAATAATGTCGAGGCCGCTCCATTCGATCTCGAGAATCAAAAGATATTAGGGCTTCACGACTATATCCACGCTTTAGAAGTAGCCGCTGCCGATGATAAGATCAAAGCGATTTTCCTAGAAATGCAGTCGGTCCCAGTCAACTTTGCTAGCTCAGACCTCTTGCGTGATGCCTTGCAAGAGTGCAGAGATCAAGGCAAATTTGTCATTGCTTACTCCAAGTATTACACTCAAGGAGGCTACTACCTCGCCTCAGTTTCAGACCGAATTCATGTTGGTCCTTTGGGAGCCATTGATTTCCGAGGCTTTTCGGCTTCAGTAGGATTCTACAAGGACATGTTGGATCGCCTTGGCATCAAGATGCAAGTACTCTATGCCGGTAAATTCAAGGGGGCTACAGAGCCTTACCGTAGAAATGACCTATCGGAGGAAAACAAGTTGCAGATTCGCGAATTCATTAATCATCTATATGATCATTATGTAGAACAAGTTGGTGCTTCTCGAAATATTACCCCGGCTGATCTGAAAAAGATCGCTAATGAGTTCAGTGCCAATGATCCAGAAAAAGCACTGGCGCTTGGATTGATAGATGGTGTGGGATATCGTGATCAAGCCATCAGCGAATTAAAGGATGCCATTGGATTGAGTGATGATGACAAAGTGAAATTGGTGAGCATTCAAAATTACTACAGCAGCAATCCTAGGAAATTAAATCTTAGTGTGAAAGATAAGATTGCGGTGGTTTATGCGGAAGGTACCATCTTGGACGGATCTGGAACGCCAGGTTCCACGGGAGATACTAAGTACGTCAAGATCATCGATAAACTTCGTAAAGATAAGAAGGTTAAAGCCGTGGTTCTGCGCGTGAATTCGCCAGGTGGTTCTGCTATGGCCTCTGAGAATATGTGGCGTTCCTTAAGCCTGTTGAAAGAGGCTGGTAAACCGGTTGTCGTTTCGATGGGAGATTATGCGGCCTCCGGTGGTTACTACATATCTTGCATGGCCGATAGTATTCTCGCCCAAGAGAATACGATTACGGGATCAATCGGTGTATTCAGCCTAATCCCGAGCACACAGAAGCTCTTCAATGAGAAAATGGGTATCCATTTTGATACGGTGAAGACCGGGCAGTTCTCTTTGGGGTTGAATACTATTTATGACATGACTCCAGAAGAAAGGGCCTTGTACCAAAGTCAGACTAATCGCCTCTATGATATTTTCATTAAAAGGGTGAGCGATGGGCGTGACATTCCAGAAACTACCGTGAGAAATATTGCGGAAGGTCGAGTATGGACAGGTACTGCCGCCTTGGAAATTGGGTTGGTAGATCGGATCGGCGATCTAGAAGATGCTATCCAAGTAGCTGCTAATATGAGTGAATTGGATGAGTACCGGATTTCTACCTATCCAAAGATTAAAGAGCCATTGTTGCAGTTGATTGAAGAGCTTACTGGAACCGGCAATACAGCAGCCATTCAAGATCAGTTTGTCCGCACAAAGATGGGTGACATGTATCCGTATTACAAACAGATCAAGGAGATTACAACCGTGAAAGGTGCTCAAGCTAGATTACCGCTAGTCGTTCCCTTCCGATAGAAGATAGTTTTATACATTTGGGATGTGAAAATTAAATTCAGCTCCCAACAATTAGGCGTAGCCATCCTGCTTTTCGGGATTGTCCTACGCCTAATTGTTTTTGGGCAAAATCGTTCTCTCTTTATTGATGAAGCCAACTTAGCACGAAATATCGTGGAGAAAGATTTTATAGCCTTTTTCCAGGTGTTGGACTACGATCAATATGCACCTCCCCTATTCCTCTGTATTTCAAAAGTTTTCACCTTGCTTTTTGGGGCCAATGAATGGGCCCTACGTGTTTGGCCTCTACTAGCAGGAATGCTAAGCCTTTGGCTGTTACTTCAAATCGGCAGACAGCTACGATTAACAGGTCTGGCACTTTTGATCCCAATCACCTGGATGGCTCTTTCTGCTTTGTTCGTTCGCTACCATACAGAGGTTAAACAATACAGTAGTGATGCAATGATCGCATTACTCTTGATTTATCTCCTTTTGCGATACCGCTTACACGATAACGAATCAAAAGTGAGTCAACTCCCTTCCTCCTTTTATATAATTTGGGGAGTGATTGGGTGCTTGGCTCCTTGGCTATCTATGTCTAGCGTTTTTGTGTTGTTTGGAATCGGGTTTTTTGTAATACTGAGGTTTTGGAGAGGCAGCGCCATGCGTCAATTTATGTTATGGATTTTGACGGTAGGCAGTTGGTTGATCAGCTTCGGGATTTACTATCTAGTCATCCTACAATTCGACTTAGACAAAGATTTCTTGATCGATTATCACAGCCAGTTTTCTTTCCCAACTAATTGGCTGGAGGGAGCGGCTTGGCAACAGGCTGGTGGTGTGCTGAAATCAATTTTACGCTCCACTTTCGGTTTTACATTTCTTGCGTATTTATTGGGAAGTGTTGGACTAATTTTTGGATTGATCCGCCTCTATCAAGGCTATCGCTCTTTACTCCTGATTCTGGGGTTACCCATCTTGACTTCCTGGATTGCTTCAGCATTTGGCTTGTATTCCCTAATCCCCAGGTTGACCTTATTCTTTATTCCGCTTCTCCACCTCATTTTCGCCTTTGCTTTTCAAGACCTGGAAGAGAAATCCATTAAGTTTAATGGCAAAACTTTGAGTATTCGCTACCTCTTACTCATTCCTATTCTGCTGCTACTTCCTCTCCAGAAAGGGGAAGAATACCTTTGGTCTCCGCTGAAGATCGAAGAGTTGAGACCGACTTTAGTGGAACTAGGTCTAGTAGTGGAACCTACAACTCCCATCTACGTCAACAATGAAGCGGGACCCGCCTTCAGCTTTTACCAAGAGTTGCACGATTTTCACCCCTTTCTAAAACAGATCAAAGCACACATAGCCACTTGGGATGAATCCCCAGCTACTTGGTTGGAGAAAATACCACCGGAGGAAAACGAGGTTTGGCTCTTGTATAGCCATTTAATCTCTGCCTATTCAAATGAAAGGATGAATGTTGATTTGCGCGGGATACCAGCTAGTTGGCAAGTCGGGAAGGAACTTCGGGGAGAGGGAGTAATGGCCATCCAGTATCTCAGACAAAATCATTGATCCTTTTCCTAGATTTTGTCCTAAACTCTGGCTAAATTCGGGTCTTCTTACTGATCTAATAGCTAAACAGTTTTAGCGAGTAAACATTCCGGAATACTATCCTTCCACATAGCAAATTAATGAGGACAAATGTCCCTAAAAAACGATTGTCATGAAAATCACCTATTACGGCCATGCCAGCTTTTTGATTGAAACACAGGGAAATTCTCTTGTCATTGATCCCTTCATAAGTCCCAATGAGTTGGCCAAAGCTATAGATGTAGATAGCATTCCTGCGGACTATATTTTGGTTACGCATGGGCACGCAGACCATGTTGCGGATGTAGAAAGTATCGCCAAACGCACTGGCGCTACTGTGATTTCCAATTATGAGGTGGTAAGTTGGTTTGGGCAAAAAGAGGTAAAGGGCCATCCTTTGAACCATGGGGGCAAGGCCACTTTTGACTTTGGCACCGCCAAATACGTAAATGCCATACACACCAGCAGTTTACCAGACGGAAGCAACGGAGGAGATCCCGGTGGATTCGTGGTTTGGAATGAGGAAACTTGCTTTTACATCGCTGGGGATACGGCATTGACCCTAGACATGAAATTGATTCCAATGACTTGCCCTAAATTGCAATTTGCCATTTTGCCGATTGGAGACAATTTCACGATGGGCTATGAAGATGCTGCAATTGCAGCTGAGTTTATCGAATGTGATACGATCATTGGATGCCATTTCGACACCTTTGGTTACATCAAAATAGATCATGAAGCGGCTAAAAAAGCTTTTGCAGATAAAGGAAAAGCATTAATTTTGCCGTCCATTGGTGAAGAAGTTCACGTATAATTTCAATCAGAGATCTACATCGGACCAATATAGATTTAGATTATCAACCTTAAATTCAATCATGGGTAAAGTCATTGCGATTGCAAATCAAAAAGGTGGAGTTGGAAAAACTACTACCACCATCAACCTAGCAGCGAGCCTGGCTATTTTGGAAAAAAAGATCCTTATCATTGATGCGGACCCACAATCCAACGCCTCTTCCGGTGTTGGCGCACTCCCACAAGATATCGATACCACTATCTACGATTGCCTGATCAATGGGTTGGATCCCTACGAGGCTATATATGAAACGGACACGCCCAACCTGCACGTGATGCCTTCTAATATTGATTTGGTAGGAGCTGAATTGGAATTGGCTGTTTTTGAAGAACGGGAGTATGTTCTAAAAAAATTAGTGGATCAAGTCAGAGACGATTACGACTACATCTTTTTTGATTGTCTACCTTCTCTAGGGATCATCACATTAAATGCACTGACAGCAGCCGATTCAGTTTTGGTGCCGGTACAATGTGAATACTTTGCCTTGGAAGGCTTAGCCAATTTGCAGCAAACAATAGCACTGGTTCAGGGTCAATTGAACCCCAATCTTACGATTGAAGGAATCTTACTATCCATGTATGATCGTCGATTGCGTTTAGGAAATGTGGTCGTCTCCAAAGTGCGAGAGATCTTTGGCGACAAGGTATTCGACACAATTATTCACCGGAATTCTAAGATCGGGGAAGCACCTAATTTACATATGCCTGTAGTGATGGTGAATGCCGCTAGTAAAGGCAGTATCAACTTTTTGAATTTGGCCAAGGAATTTTTAGATAAGAACAATGACTTGATCGCGAAAGCTGCTAGCTAATCGGCTGTAGCGGTCCCCCAAAACAACCCACATAATTCGACTTAAATAGGGATACAATGGCGAAAAAAATAAGAAAGGTAGGAGCTACTAAGGCGGACCTAGGATCTGGCTTAGATGCGCTCTTCACCAAAAAACTGGACAAGGACATTGCGGAGAACCCGGAAAAAGTGGTGAAAGGGCTTGCCAACAACTTTGCCATGATCCCCTTACAGCATATTGAGCGTAATGCGGATCAGCCACGTAAAGAATTTGATGAAAAGGCTTTAGAAGAGCTGTCCGAATCCATCAAGGTTCATGGTCTGATTCAACCCATTACTGTTCGTCGCTTGGATCCAAGAACTTACCAGATCATTTCAGGGGAGCGCCGTTGGCGAGCAGCCAAAATGGCCGAACTCAAAGAAGTACCGGCCTACATCAGAATCGCCAACGACCAGACCTTAATGGAAATGGCATTGATCGAGAACATCCAGCGAGAAAACCTCAATGCCTTCGAAATCGCTTACTCCTATTATCGCCTCAAGGATGAATTTAGCCTTACAGATCAACAGTTGGCCACAAGAGTAGGAAAAAAACGTAGCACGATTACCAATTATCTAGGAATATTAGATCTTGACTTGGATGTCATTAAAGCCATTAAGGCTGACGAGATTTCCCTGGGTCATGCGAAAGCCATTAAGTCCGTTAAGGATAAGCTGCTGCAAAAGCAGGTCTTAGGTAAGATCGTCAAAGATGCATTATCGGTGAGAGCAGCCGAAGACTTAGTAAAACAATATCAAGCCGCTCCAGCACCGAAGAAGAAAACGACTGCTAAAAAAACGAACAGCTACGACTATCGAGCCGTGCAAGATGACTTTCGTGCTTTTTTCGGCTCGAAAGGCATTAAGTTGGAGGTGGATGATAAACAAAAGGGTGTTGGTAAGATTGTGATTCCATTCAAAAATATGGAAGAACTCAATCACTTCTTTAAGTGCATAGAGCAAGGCTAATGGTTAATGAAAAGCCAATCTCCCCGATTTTAATCACCAAACTCCAAGCTGGAACGTTACTGTAGTATAAACTAGACAATATGCGACTGCGATTTCTCTTGTTAAGTTTGTTTCTGCTACCTAGTCTACTCTTTTCGCAAGCGGTGGACAGCCTGGATCAGGTCGCTCCCGATCCTGTGGTAGTAGATAGTTTGGAACAGGGAGAGGTTAAGGTCAAATCCAAGTTCATTCCCAAACCTAATCGCACCTTGATGTGGTCGCTGCTTCCAGCCGGTGGCCAGATCTATAATCGCCGCTGGTGGAAGGTTCCTCTCGTATATGGTGCCTTTGTAGGATTGGGGTTTGCGATCGATTACAATCAAAATCTGTATCGAGATCTTCGTGATGCCTATTTGTTGGCCTTAAATGATGAACCGCATCAATTTAGTGGTACCACTATAGATAGTCCGAATGCCCTACGAAATCTCCGAGATTCCTTCGACAAGAATACGCAGACGGCCTATGTGGGCTTGGTACTTTTATATGCCTTGCAATCGATGGAAGCCTATGTAGATTCACACCTGCGCTCATTTGACGTAGATGATGACTTGAGTTTCAAGATTAAGCCCTCCGTAGATGTGAACGGGATGACGGGGCAACCTGTGATGGGAATAGGCATCAGTATTCCGATTGGACGCTAAGTCAATTGCCAACCCTTCCGAAGTCTTAAAGACTTCGGAAGGGTTGGCATTCGCCTGAAAGTCGCAAACCCGTCAAACCTAGGTAAATCCGGAATTCACTCCCCTCCTCCCCCTCGGCCGTATACGCTTTTTGCATTTCCCGCGTTATTATCGAGACCAAACCCCGTGACTATGCTACGATCTCTGTTTTTGTTGCTTTGTCTCTGCTATCTGGGTGAAGGCCTGGCCCAAGCTGGATTCTCCTGGGGCATTAGCCTATATCCGAATTATTCTGATCGGCGATTAATCGCTTATTCCTTTATCACTCAGGATGAAATTAACCGCTTAGATAGTTTGGAAGGCGGTCGATTCTCTTATTCTGGAGGAGTATTAGCCGAATGGAGGACAGAAAAGGTAGGCTTCCAGACCGGGATGAATTTCATGAATACCGGCTATCGTACTATTCGCGAAACGATTCTTCCAGGTGATCCAGACGAAAGTTCGGGAAATGAACGCCAGTTTCTCTTCCGTAATTTCAATATTGAGATACCTGCTGAACTCCACTTCTATCAGGAGGTCAGTCCGGGAAACGAGTTCATCTTTACGCTGGGAGGCGCCCTGAGCTACAATATTTCCAATTCAGCATTCAAGATTTTACGTAGAGATGGTACTTCAGAGCGGATCGATGTGAGCGATGAAGAGCAAGATTTCCGTTCCATCAATATGGCCTTTGTAACAGCGGTAGGTTGGGAAACCGATATTAGTGAAACCATTTCCTTGGTCATTCAACCTACTTTCCAGTTTTGGATGAGGGGCATCCTTAATGACACGCTTGAGCTCAATAGAAATCTTTACAACCTTGGGGTCAAGTTCAGTCTGAAATTTAGGACACTCTACGAAGATTATTAGAGCGTGTATAAATGAAAAAGGTGGTAGGAATTCCTACCACCTTTTTTACTATAAGTCTCTATTGAGTACGGAGTAATCAAATTACATATTGATCAAGGCTGGCGAATCCACAGGTACTACCCAGTTATGGGCGTCCTCAATTCTTCCTGAACGCAAACCGTCGATCTCTGCTTTAGCTAGGGTAGAAATACTTTCTGGACCAGCCGCTGCAATTTCAATGACCTTACCTTGATAAGAAATGGCCTCAACTACCGATACAACAGCTGCGGTTCCAGTACCAAATACCTCTTGTAGTGTCCCGGCTGCATGCGCCTCCATCACCTCATGAATGGTCACTGGTCGCTCCTCTACCGTATATCCCTTGTCACGTAGCAAATCCATTACGCAGTAGCGTGTAATCCCTTTCAAGATGGCACCATCCGTTGCTGGAGTTACCACTTTACCATCAATGACAAAGAAGATATTCATGGTCCCTACTTCCTGTACATACTTGAACTCATTACCATCCAACCACATCACTTGATCAAAGCCTTTGGATTGAGCCAATCTTGCCGGCAATAAAGATGCTGCATAATTTCCAGCTGCCTTAGCTTCACCTGTACCCCCTTTAACGGCACGTACGAAGGTTTCCTCTGCTAACAAACGGACGGGTTTCGCATAATAAGGTCCTACTGGTCCAGTGAAGATGCAAAAGGTGTAAGATTCGGAAGGTTTCACCCCGATAAACTCATCAGTAGCATAAACATAAGGACGAATATATAATGCGCTACCTTCTTTTGGAGGAATCCAATCCTTATCCAAATCCACTAAGGTATGTACCGCCTCCAAAAAGAGATCTTCTGGAATCTCAGGAATACACATGCGTGCTCCCGAAGCGTTCAAACGCTTGGCGTGCATATCCGGGCGTAAGAGCATTGGTTTTCCATGCAGACTCTTCGAGGCCTTCATGCCTTCAAAGACAGATTGACCATAATGCAATACCATAGAAGCAGGGTGAATCTGAAAGGCTGCAAAGGGTTCAATTCTAGGATTTACCCAAGCGCCATTTTCATAATTCGCCACGAACATGTGGTCTGAAAAAACTTTTCCGAAAGGAATATTGTCGAAATCGAGTTGCGGGAGACGAGACTCTTTAACTTTGGTTATCTTTATATCGTATTTCATTGTACTAATTTTCACAAAAATACTTAAAGATTTTATTTCAAGCAATACTAAAGGCTGTATTCGAAATATAATTCTGTTTAAATCTATTTTTTGACATAAAATCAAGTTTTCTTGTTTCTAGATTTTGAATTATTTGCAAGTCCAGATAGGCAACTTCGGTCTTCAGATTTGAATGGGCAAGGAGGGCGTGGAATTTTCATCGCCTATGAGGTTGATAGTGCCGAAAAGGAACGTTTGGACTACCTGAAAAAAATCTTGGCCGCTGCCAAGATCGAAATGGAGCAAGACACCATGATCTTAGCTGTCCAGCCTGGAGAATCATTGCAATTGGACACCAATGCTATCGGTGCTTTTCCCAAGTATATCCTGTTATTTGGAGTTAAGCCGAAACAGCTAAGTTTAAATTTCCAGATACCGGCCTATCAAGCTGTGACTTATCGCGATACTACCTTCCTGTGGGTCGACTCTTTAGGGAAGATTCAGGAGGAACGCCAGGCAGGTAAAAATCAGAAAGCCGGAGCTCTTTGGCTCGCATTAAAACAAATTTTCTTACCCAGCGCATAAATTTGAATGGAATCTATCGTTTTTGCCACGAGCAACCCCAACAAGATTAGAGAGGTTGATGAATTGATTGGAGAAATTTTTAACATCATTGGCCTCAAGGAGATCGGCTGTGAGGAAGATATTCCGGAAACTCAGCCCACCATTGAAGGAAATGCTTTACAGAAGGCCCAATATGTGTTGGACAACTACCAATCCGATTGTTTTGCTGAAGATACTGGCTTGGAAGTTGAAGCCTTAAACGGCGAACCTGGGGTGTACTCAGCCCGATATGCCGGGCCCCAACGTAACTCCCAAGACAACATGGATTTATTACTCCAAAAATTGGAGGGAAATGAAAACCGAAAGGCTCGTTTCAAGACCGTGGTTGCACTGGTGTTAGAAGGTGAAGTACATACCTTTGAGGGCATAGTGGAGGGGCGAATCGGATTTGCTCCACAGGGAGAAGGAGGTTTTGGCTATGACCCTCTATTTTATCCGGAGCAGCATGACATTACCTTCGCAGAGATGGACCCAGCAACCAAAAATGCCATTAGTCACCGCGGACGTGCCATTCACAAATTAGTTGAATTCTTAAAGGCAAGAAACACTTAGTGTCCTTCATTCTTGGCTTTGCTGAAAGCCTTTGGCGTCACGCCGACGATCATCTTGAAATGCCGGATGAAATGGCTTTGGTCATAGAAGCCTGTCGAATAGGCCACCTCGGTATATTTCATTCCACTGTATAGTAGTCGTTTTGCTTCTTCAATACGTAGATTGATTGTGTATCGAATCGGTGACAGTCCATACACTGACTCAAAGCTTCTGATCAAAGAGTATTTACTAAATCCTAGCTCTTTTTCCAGTTCGTTTAGGCGTATCTGCTCTAGGTAATTTTGATCCAAATAAGCTTTGATAGCAGCTGCTTTTTCCTCAGTCTTTCCAGGATCGGCATCTAAAGATTCAAATGAACAAAGACCAACAAGCGTTTCCAAAAGTTCTATCACTACCGTCCGAGCTATGGCCTCATCCGTTTCAGAAAGAAGGTATTCATGAACTTTAGAGAAAAGTTGGACAAAGGCTTCATCCGCTAGCTCGGCTTCGGCAAAGGCAGGATGGTGACTTTTTTGGGTTAGATTCTGATATACTTGATAGAATAAATCCTGGGAAATGTACATAGATCGAAAGTGCCAAGGCTCACCGTTTACAGACTTCCCCGTGTGGACTTCATAGGGGTTCAACAACATTATCGATCCACTTTCCATCACCCTTACATTATTTTTGTAGGAGTAATCTACCTGACCATGTTCCAAGAGGATCAAAGCATATTGTTCGTGGAAATGCGGTTTAAAGTATTGAGTGGTAAAGGAAGCCCGTAAGAGCTCCAGCCCCTCAAACTGTTTAAAAGTTGAGATGTATTTTTTCATTAACAGCAAGTGAGTGATTTCCAATATCCAATCGATCCTGCAGGAAAGATGGCTTAGTTTGACGATCCCAAACCCTTAGATCTGGGAATCGTAGCCCAATAGCAATGGCTCCTGCCAGCTAAGAGCATTCTTCATAACAAATCGGTTCGAATACTATTGAACACACAAGATTCAATGAACGTACTTGTTCATATCAAGTGTCCGTGGTGAGAGTTCAGGAAGTAAGAATTAATCAACTCCCATCATACTACTATTAGAATGGAACATTTAAAAGTGGTCAGAATCAACCATGCGCGGTTCCAGATTGAATTTCCTCAATGGTCTGATGTCAGGAAATCAAAGGCGATACAGTGAAGTAACAACAAGATCAAAAGAAGTCCAATCAAACGTTCACTTATTTTCGTCTACTAGCATACTAAAAGTTCAAAAGCCTACCTAGATGGCACCGAGAATCCTGGCAAATTTGCCGCACTGCAATATTGTACAATTTTACTTTCATTCTCGTCTTTATCTTGCCGCCAGCCACTCGTATTTAGATTAAGTAGAAAAAAACTCTTTTGAAGCTTTAGGATTTAATTCACAAAGCTTTTTGAATAGCCAAATGCTATTTCAACCTAACTATTTGTGAAAAACGCATTCTAAACCCAAAATTGTTTGATGATGAAAAAAAGGACCTTACTCACTAGCTTCTGCCTTTCCAAGGCCCATGACGGACCTTCCTTATTGACATCACTGAAGCTAATTAATTTCAACAAAAATCATCGGTAAAAGATGAGTCAGTCACTGCTGGATTGTACATAACCAACTCTGTATCCAGCATGAGGACCAACAGGTGCTTTTTCGGGCTTTTACGCTCTAGAATTCAATGCTATTGTATTGCCCTGGAGTTAGAAAGCTTGCTATAGCACTACCACCTATACCATCATCTTCCCAACGCTAATGTAAGACTTGGCACCTTCTGCCTTATTCAAGGCCTAGGATAAGGTTTCCCTATTCTAGCTTGAACAGACAAGACAGAAGGCTGGGAATGGTATGGATAGTCTGACTCAATCGTTCATTCGATTTGGTTTAGGGAATGCTGTATTTATTTTTTAATCCATAATCTTTTATCCATGAAGTTAAGCCTACGCACAGTCCTAATTGCAGCTTGCCTGTTATTTGGTGTGCAGTTATCAATTGCCCAGTCTACGAGCATTCGTGGAATCATCGCAGACCGGCAAGGAGACCCGCTTATCGGGGCCACCATCCTTGTGAAGGGCACTACCACTGGATCCATTACAGATGTTGACGGAACCTATTCCATTACAGTTGAAAGCACCCCGGCAACCTTGGTATTTTCTTATACCGGATACAGCACCCAGGAGGTACAAGTTACAGCAGCGACCACTACCTTGGATGTAACCATGGAAGAATCCGTGGGCGTCCTTGACGAGGTGATCGTAGTAGCTTATGGCACAGCCAAAAAAGGTAGCTTTACCGGATCTGCTACCCAAATCAATGCAGAAGCATTGGAAGGAAGAGCATTAACTAATGTGAGCGCCGCCATTGAAGGAGCAGCAGGTATTCAGTTTTCTCCAGGAGATGGCCAGCCTGGCGCTAGTTCTGGTATCCGCGTACGGGGTTTCGGCTCGGTAAATGCCTCCAGTGAGCCGCTCTACGTGGTGGACGGGATCATTTTCTCTGGTAGCTTATCGAGTATCAATCCCAACGACGTAGAAAGCATTACCGTATTAAAAGATGCCTCCTCTACGGCTTTATACGGAAGTAAAGCCGCCAACGGTGTGGTAATGATTACCACTAAAGGAGGGCGCAAGGATGCGGAAAAGCTAACCTTGAACATTAGCCGAGGTGTGACCGGTAGAGGGATCGCTGAATATGATCGTATTAGTGCGGAAGAATACTATCCTGTGATGTGGGAAGCGTATCGAAACAGTCTTTCAATTTCAGGTACTACCCCATTGTCAGAGGCCAATCAGATGGCTTCTGATAATATCTTTGGCTTGCTGGGTATGAATCCCTTCAATGTTGCCAACGATCAGATTGTGGGAACAGATGGTTTGTTAAATCCCAACGCTCAATTGTTGTATCCTGGCGATCTAGATTGGCAAGAGCCTTTGGTAAGGGCTGGTGATCGTACCAATGTAGATCTTTCCTACCAAGGTGCTACTGAGAAGACCAGTTTTTTTGCCTCGATGAGTTACTTGGATGACAAAGGTTGGATTCTAAATTCCGACTTCCAACGAGTCACAGGACGTATCAATGTAAATATGCAGCCCAAAGATTGGATTCGTACCGGTTTTAACCTCTCTGGCGCGACTTCAGAATCCAATCAGGCAGCAGACGGAGGTAGCACTTCTTTTGTGAATCCATTCTTCTCAAGTAGAAGGATTGCACCGATCTACCCTGTTTATCTACATGATCCGGTAACTGGGGAATTCATTTTGGATGATGCCGGGAATCGCATTTTTGATCTTGGGGATGACCGAGTGGGGAATACCAATGGACGCCATGTGATCCAAGAGACCTTGTTGAATGTGGATCGTGACCGGATTACTACTTTGGGGGCGCGAGCCTTCGTCGATTTGTACTTCCTAGATGGATTTAAGTTTACAGCTAACGCGAGCTTAGATAAACGCTTTTTCAACAATGAAGACTTTGATAACCCGATCGTAGGTGATGGTAACCCTGCAGGTAGAGCTGGTCGCGATGCTTCTACACGTACTACTGTTAGCTACAATCAGCTATTGAATTATACTAAGGACTTTGGTCGACATTCAATCACTGGTTTAGTTGGGCATGAGAGTTTTGAGTATGAGTTCAATTGGCTCACAGGCTTCCGGACCGATATTGTAGCGGATGGCAATACCGAATTGGTCAATTTCACCAATACTTCCGACCTCAACTCTTTCACGAATCGTTATACGACCGAAGGATACTTAGGCAGAGTGGAATACGATCTGGATGACAAATACTATCTATCTGGTTCTTTCCGTAGAGATGGATCTTCTCGCTTTGACGAAGCCGTGCGATGGGGGAATTTCTGGTCAGTTGGTGGTGCATGGCGTGTGGATCAGGAGCCTTTCCTTCAGGGTATCAGCTGGATCAGCATGTTGAAGGCTAGAGCTTCCTACGGTGAGGTAGGAAACGACTCCAATTTGGATAATGCATCCTTGAGTTTCTTTGCTAGTCAGGCCCTATTCTCCTTGGGTAACAACAATGCGAATGAGCCTGGTATCCTGGTCAGTAGCTTAGCTGCGCCAAGCTTAGCTTGGGAATCCAATCAACAAACAGATATAGCTTTAGAATTTGCCTTATTCAATTACCGCGTTTCCGGTAGCATAGAGTTTTACAACCGGATTACAGATGATCTTATCTTCAATGTTCCACTGCCCCTATCTTCTGGAATTGACGATGTAAATCAGAATATTGGAGCCATGTATAATCGTGGTTTTGAAATTGACCTAGGGGTGGACATCATTCGTACCGACGACTTTACCTGGAGATTTAATATCAATGCTTCCACCATCGAAAATCAATTCACTCAACTACCACAGGAAGAGATCATTAGAGGTTCCAAGAAACTGGTAGTAGGTGGTTCTATCTACGACTATTGGTTGCGGGATTGGTATGGTGTAGATCCTGCGGATGGAGCAGCCCTATACATCTTGGATGATGAAATTGATCCAAGTGATTCAGACGTACGCACTGCCGCAGATGGCACCTTGGTGACCACGAATCAGAACAAGGCTAAGTTTGATTTTGTCGGTACAGCGGTACCTGATGTGTTCGGTAGTTTTAACAGTGGATTCACCTACAAAGATTTCCGTCTAGGTGTACTATTTACCTATCAAATTGGTGGTCAAACGTATGACACCAACTATGCAGGACTGATGTCTTCTGGTAACTACGGTAATGCCGCACATACCGATATATTGCAGCGTTGGCAACAGCCGGGCGATATCACTAATGTGCCTCGTTTAGATGTTTCTCAAACCGCAGCCTTCGGAGCAGGATCTGATCGCTGGCTGGTTAGTTCTTCGTACATCGCCTTACGACAAATCAACCTATCCTATGATCTACCTGCAGCTTCCGCTAAGCGCATTGGTTTACAGAATCTACGTGTATATGCCAACGGAGAAAATGTATTCTTCTCCACACAACGTCGCGGACTGTACGTGAATCAAAACTTTAATGGTACCACACAAAACGTCTTCACCCCTTCTAGAGTGGTGACTTTTGGTGTAACCGGAACCTTCTAAACAGCAAAACAGATTGCAATGAAAAAGTACTTTTCAAAATATATTCTTCTACTAGGCTTGGTGGTGGCCTTTACTGCTTGTAGTGAAGACTTCCTGGATCAAGCCCCCACCACAGCAGTTTCTGCTGATTCTGCTACCGCGACAACTGGTAATTTATTTACCATTATCAACGGTATTCACCGCTTGATGTATACCCGACAAGGTTCTAATGGTCGTGGGGGGTACTCCGCGATGATGATCCAAAACGACGCCTTGGGAGAAGACTTGGTTATGAATGCAATAGCCAACGGCTGGTGGATCAACATGGCCAGATGGAATGATCACACAAATGAGGCGGATACAGATACGCGTCACGCCTGGCGCGTTTTGTATAAGGTCATTAACAATGCCAATATTGTCATCACTGGCGCAGATAAAGCGGTAGGTCCAGATGCAGAGCGAAATGCAGCCCTGGGACAAGCCTATGCTTATCGTGCATTTGCTCACTTCCGTCTGGTACAGCTTTATGGAAAACGCTATGATGAAAGCGGCAATAACCCGCAGCTAGGGATTCCGCTAATGCTAACCAGTACCAGCGAACCTCAAGCTAGAAGTACCGTTAATGAGGTGTACGCCCAGATCAATCAGGATTTGGATCAAGCTATTACCTTGTTAGAAGGGTATGACCGTCCAAATGCCTCGCACATTAGCCAGAATGTAGCTAAAGGGATGAAAGCTCGCGTAAATTTGGTTCAGCATAACTATGCTGTGGCTGCTCAATTTGCGATTGAGGCGAGAGAAGGACATCCCCTAATGAGCAATGACACCTACCGCCTAGGTTTCAACGACTATACCAACGCAGAATGGATGTGGGGTGGCTTCTACAACCCAGAGCAGGGTTCCGCTTTCACCAACTTTGGTGCCTGGATGTCAAGGAATTTTAGCTCCTCCAACATCAGAGGGAATCCAAAATCTATCAATAGTACCTTGTATGAGTTGATCCCAAAATCGGATGTACGCTCTACTATCTTTGATCCGACTGGAGAACATGAGGACCTGCCTCCCGGTATTGAAATCAGTTCTCGTCACCGTCGTTTCCCGTATACTAGCCAAAAATTCTTGGCCATTGCCACGGGAGACAGCCGCGGAGATGTACCTTATATGAGAGCTGCAGAGATGTATCTGATCGAGGCAGAAGCGAAGGCAAGACAAGGCGATGCCGCGGGAGCCGCTGATGCATTATTTGCCTTGGCCTCTAATCGAGATTCCGAATACGTCATTTCTAGCAAAACTGGGGAAGAATTGATCCAGGAGATTTTGCTACAGAGACGTTGGGAACTGTGGGGTGAAGGTTTTCTATTCAACGATCTCA
>CAJXPD010000130.1 GCA_913057785.1 uncultured Lewinella sp.
TAGGAGGGAATGCTGTACTTACCTCATGAGCCATAGAACCGCTAGCATCTCCTTCTCTTAGGAAAGCTCGAAGTTGAATGGTGCCATCTGACTTAACTACTCCGCCTGAAGTATATACGGCATCGCCTAAGACATCAGGGTTGGATAGATCTGATCCTTTGCAGGCTTCTGGATATGCCGCACAATTGCTCGGTTGATTGAACACAACTCCCCAAACGGTGATAACATGACCCGGAGTGAGTTGTTGTGCCTTAAGGGAGTAGTAAATACCATTACGGGTGCGAATCAAAAGTGTATTCCCGACTTCCGTACCTTTTGGTAGCCGTGGATCATCCACTTGGTTAACTAGTGGCGCTCTGGTGAACCCTTTACCCAACCGAGGATACTGCAATCCCATTTCTAGGCTTCCCTGGCTCGCAGAGAAGTCTTCTTCATGAGCTGGTGAGATCATGGATCGGTCATAATCTTTTTGACAGGAGGTGATTAGACCTAAGAGGCCGATTAGCATCAATAAATGAATTCTTGCTTTCATGTTAAATGGTTATTGGTTTAATGTCGGCGCAAGTTGCTCAACTTTGACTGGGAAGGCATCGACGTAAACCTGGGAAGAAAAAAATGGTGGTATACCCGGGAGGCTGGGAGAGAAGGGTAGGGGCAAACAAAAAGCCTCTAGCTCGATTGAACTAGAGGCCTTTTGCTGTTTAGCCTAAAGTAGGTAGAACTTATTTATCGTTTAAGCTCATTCTAATCTTCTTTTCGAGTTCTGACACCGTATCTTTTAGGATGAGATCGGTTTCCATTAAGTCCTGTACCGTTTTGCAGGAGTAGATGACGGTACTGTGGTCGCGACCCCCAAAAGTCTCTCCAATGGCCTTCAGAGACTTATCTGTGAGATTTTTGGCCAGGTACATAGAAAGCTGTCTTGCGATTACGACTTGGCGTTTTCTGGTTTTTCCCTGTAGCTTATCCACACCCACTTCAAAATGCTCTGCTACCAAGTTTTGGATAAACTCAACAGTTATCTCTTTGTTGAGCTGAGTGACAAAATTCTTGATTACCTCTTTGGCTAAACCCATGTCGATCTCTCTACGATTCAGAGAAGATTGGGCTATCAAAGACACTAGTACGCCTTCTAATTCACGGATATTGTTTTTGATATTGTAGCAAATGAACTCCAATACATCCGCTGGGATTTCCACCCCTTCGCGATTCATCTTCGATTCCAAGATCGCCATCCTGGTCTCAAGATCAGGGATCTGCAGATCAGCTGATAAACCCCACTTGAAACGGGAGATTAATCTTTCTTCCATACCGTCCAAATCCTTTGGTGGGCGATCAGACGTCAAGATGATCTGACGGCCACTTTGATGGATCTGATTGAAAATATGGAAAAAGATCTCTTGAGTTTTTTGTTTGTTCGCTAGAAACTGGATGTCATCCACAATCAACACGTCAATGAGTTGGTAGAAGTTTACAAAGTCATTGACAGCATTATTTTTAATGGATTGAATGATCTGATTAGTGAACTCCTCTGAAGAGACGTAAAGGACCGACTTATCCGGGAACTTAGTCACTACCTCATTTCCAATGGCTTGCGCTAAATGAGTCTTTCCCAATCCAACATCACCAAAAATTACTAGTGGATTAAAGGAAGTAGTTCCTGGTTTTTTAGCAATGGCTAAACCGGCAGAACGGGCCAATCGATTACAATCGCCTTCTATATAAGTATCGAAAGTGTAGCTCGGGTTGAGCTGCGGATCAATCTTTAGTTTTTTAATTCCTGGAATAACGAATGGATTCTTGACATTTTGGATGTCGATCATTCCAGGTGCATAGGTGTCGTTCTTCTTAATAGCCTCTTTTGCCTTTTTACGGCCATTGCTCATCAAGATCTGATATTCTAAACGCCCTTTGTCACCTAGTTCATTACGGATCGTAGTTTTAAGTAGAGAAACGTAGTGTTCCTCTAACCATTCGTAAAAGAATTTGTTAGGCACTTGGATGGTTAAAGCGTTGTTTTCCAAGCGAACGGGTTTAATGGGTTCGAACCAAGTTCTGAAGCTCTGCAAATTTACGCTCCTGCGGATCGTTTGCAGACAGTTGTCCCATACTGTAGCATGATTTCTTAACATTCTCCAGACAAATTATACTGTCAAGCTAAACAAATAAATAATGAGCCCTATAAAGGGAATCGCAAGAGTATCAGTAAGTTAGGTCTAAATCTCAAAAACAAACAGGGCAACGTAGAAGTTTTGTTGAGGGTCCTGTATGACGATTGCTAGATAGTGTAGCTTATTTTGAGAGGGAATACAAAGTTGAGAAAAAAAAGCCAGACTAGAAAATGGGAAGAGCCAGTTTCAGCATATTTTTTTTTTGGTAATCCATAACTCCCGATAAAACTCGTTGAAAGAGAAATTCTTACCCCCAAAGAAAAAAAATTAGAAAATTTAAGTTCTCCTTCATGCAACTATTTTGGAACCGATGGCATCCTTAGAATCGAAGCGGATTTCAAAAGTTTGTAACTTTTGAACCGGCTGTGCATTATAAAGGAACAGAAACTTGATTTCCTAAACCGAATTATCCTGCATTGGATAAATGTTAAGGCATCCTTGGACATAATTTGGCATGGGCTAGAGCCGTTCTCTATCATATCTAGCAGATGTCCAAAGATTTACCAACTTGAACTAAACTCGACTACCATGGTGCGCTCAAACGCCTTTTTCCCTGCCTTGTACTTATTTTCCCTATTGCTTATTTTTCAATCTTGCGGATCCTCCACTGCTGAGCAGCAAGTTGAAGATCTAATCTTTACCGTGGCTGATGGTCCAATGGAGATCACAGTGACCGGGACTGGAGAATTGAATGCCAAAAAGTCTGTAAAGATTAGAGCTCCGCAGGGGATGCGGCCAGCTGGCATCTACGAAACTACCTTATCTAATCTCGTTCCGGAAGGTACCATCGTCAACGAAGGAGATTTTGTGGCTTCCTTGGACCGTACAGAATTGGCGGGTAAGATGAGCAATGTCCAAACTGAACTGGATAAGGTTCAGACTCAATTAGAACAGGCCAAGATCGATACCGCCATCGACCTGAGGGCGCTTCGAGATGAGATTGTCAATCTCAATTTCACGAAAAAACAAAAGCTGCTTGAGGTAGAACAAAGCAAATACGAACCTCAATCTGTGATTCAAAGGGCTGAACTGGATCTGGAACAGACAGAAAGAGATTACAAGCAGCTACTGACTAAATACGACTTAAAGCAGCAGCAGGCTGTGGCCAAGATTCAAGAAATCAATACCCTTCTGCGACAGAATCAGCAACAGCTCCAGAAATACCTAGACCTCTCCAATGATTTCAACATTTTCGCGCCGAAGACTGGAATGGTGATCTACGCGAGGACCTGGAATGGGAAAAAGGAGCCAGGGAGTCGAATATCGGCCTGGGATCCTGTAGTGGCGGAACTGCCCGATCTTACTGACATGATTTCCAAGACTTATGTGAATGAAGTAGATATCAGCAAGGTCCAGGTAGGACAGGATGTGACAATCAAAGTTGATGCATTCCCTGATCGAAAATATACAGGATCTGTGTTGAAGGTCGCTAATATTGGTGAGCAACTCCGGGGTTATGATGCCAAGGTGTTCGAAGTGATTGTACAGGTAAATGAAGTCGATTCTATCATGCGACCTGCTATGACAACTAGCAATGAAATCGTAACCAATGTGCTGGAAACGGTAACGCATATTCCCTTGGAAGCGCTGTTTAGTGATAGCCTTTCCTTCGTCTATAAAAGGGATGGGAATACTCTGGTTAAACAGGAGGTCATCACAGGTTTGAGCAATGACGATATGATCGTTGTGGAACATGGCCTAGCTGCTGGTGATGCCATTCAACTAACGGAGCCTAACAATAAATCCTCTCTTACATTTATTCCGATAGATCAAGCCATTAAAGATGAGATTCGCCAGAAACAAGAAGAGGCGAAACGTGCCAGAGAAGCCCAAGCCATGGAACGTAGAAAGAAAATGGAAGGTGTAGATATGCCTTCTCCTTCTTCTGATGGCGGTGGTGGCGGCATTATCATCATCAATTAGACAAATAGAAAGCTGTTTCTACCCCTCAGTGTCCTGAGGGGCTGATCCTACTGCATTACAGTAGCAAGCAGCTCCGTTTGGCTAAGTATTGCCTATCCATTTTTCGATACCCCTTCTTCTAAAAACAGATCATGAAAAGGTACCTCTTTAACTTTTATCTGGCAATCGAGGGAATCAATGCCAATAAACTCCGCTCCTTTTTGACGGCCCTGGGAATCATATTTGGCGTGGCTGCCGTCATTGCTATGCTGGCCATCGGTAGCGGGGCGAAGCAAGCCATTTTGGAACAAATGAAATTGATTGGAACTAACAATATTGTGTTGACAGCCAAGATGTCTGGGCAGGGAGGGGAGGATGAAGAAGGGCAAAGTGAGGAGGGAGCCGCGGTTGGTAACCAGAAAGAAAAGAAACCATTTTCTCCCGGTTTGACATTAGAGGATCTTCATGCCTTAGAAAGCATCTTACCAGACATTGAAAGTGTTAGTCCTGAAATTGTTTTGCCTACCAACGTTATTCAATCTGCTCAATTGCAGAAGGCCAAATGTATTGGTGTTAACAACCACTTTTTTGACCTAAACCAGTTGCGGTTAGAATCAGGTGAATACTTCCATCAGACCCATCTAGAAGGTGGTAAACCAGTTTGTATTATTGGCAAAAATATCCAACTCAAGTTTTTCAAGGATGAGAATCCAATAGGCAAACAGATCAAGTGTGGAAATACCTGGTTGCGAGTTATAGGGGTATTACAGAAACGGCAAGCCAGCAAAGAGAGTTTGGATAATCTAGGGATAAGAGACTACAATTCAGATGTATATGTGCCGGTGACTACCTCCTTGCTGCGGTTTAAGAACCGTGCCAGAATGGGTAAGAACCGCTTTGCCCGAAACAACCGCGGGAATAACTCAGAAGTGGAAAATTATCATCAGTTAGATCGGGCAGTGATTCGGGTGGGAAACTCAAAACAGATGAAGGCCACAGCAGCAGTAATGGCTCGAATATTAAAAAGACGGCACAACAATATTATCGATTTTGAAATAGAAGTTCCGGAACTGCTGTTGGAACAAGAGCAGAAAACACAAGATACTTTCAACTTGGTCTTGGCTGTGATTGCTGGAATTTCCCTTCTGGTCGGAGGTATCGGTATTATGAATATTATGTTGGCTTCTGTCTTGGAGCGAATAAAGGAAATCGGGGTAAGGCGCTCTTTGGGGGCCAATCGGCAAGATATCATCCTGCAGTTTTTGTTTGAAGCCGTAATTATCAGTTTGCTCGGCGGAGTGATCGGGGTGGCCTTAGGTATTCTCTCAGCCAAAGCTATCGCATCGTCGGCTGATATTCCAACGGTAGTATCTGCCTGGTCCATTATTTTGTCCTTTGGAGTGGCTGCGACCATTGGTTTGATCTTTGGTTTGTTCCCGGCACGAAAAGCCGCGATGCAAGATCCTATCAAGGCGCTCCGCTCCGATTAGTCTATGCCTGTGGCGATTTTTCTATGAGAACCATCTTTAACCATCAAAACACAAAAGGTTTATGAACTTGCGCTTTGCTTGCCTAGTGGCGGCTATTTTAATGGGAAGTCAGGTAATGAGTTGGAGTCAGGGGGATACCTTGTATCTCGACTTGAAAGGAACCATTCGACTGGCCCAAAGTGATGCCCCAGATGTGTTGATAGCCAAAACGGCTTTTAAGAACGATTTTTGGCGCTATCAGTCATTTTTAGCGGACTATCGGCCACAGATCGTGCTGAATGCTACGCTCCCAAATCTCAACCGGGCCATTGATCAGATCGACCTTCCTGATGGTACCGTGAATTTCTTGGAACGATCCTTTATGAACAATAACGTACGCGTTACCTTGCAACAAGGTATTACAGCCACTGGAGGGAGAATCTTTGCAGGGACTGGACTAGAACGCATCGATATTTTCCCCAATGACTTTACGGATAGACAAAATTCATACCTTTCCAATCCCTTCTTTTTGGGCTATAATCAGCCGCTTTTTGGGTTTAATGAACTCAAGTGGGATAAACGGATTCAACCCTTGGTTTTTGAGGAAGCCAGCAAAGCTTACTCAGAAGACATGGAACAAGTAGCCTATCAGGCAGCTAACTTGTTCTTTGATGTACTGTTCGCTCAGCTTAACTTGCAGGCAGCGATCAGAGATAAAACCAATGCCGATACTCTATATACCATTTCGCAAGGTCGCTTTGAGGTGGGACGAATTGCTGAGACGGAGCTATTGCAAATCGAACTCAGCGCCATGCGTGCCAATGCGGACCTGGCGGCTAGCCAGTTGAGCCTGCAAACAAGTACCGAAGAACTAAGGAACTTTCTAGGTATTCAGAAGGCCGTTGCCTTTAGGTTGAAGCCACCGAGTGATTTGCCGCAGGTACAAATTGATGGACAAACAGCTTTGGCCTATGCCAAGAAAAATCGATCTGATATGACGACTTTTGCTCGTCGCTTGGAAGAGAGTAATCAACAGGTAGCTTTTGCGAAGGCCAACAATCGCCCTAGTCTTGACCTGTCGCTCTCTTTTGGTCTATCTCAAACGTCCAAAGATTTATCGGATGCTTTTCGGAACCTCTTAGATCAGGAAAGAGTCACCTTAGGATTATCAATGCCGATTGCTGACTGGGGTAAATCTAAGTCACGCCTCAAAATCGCTGAATCCAATCAAGACTTAACGGAGTTGGAAGTTAGTCAGGATCGAGTAAATTTTGAACGTGAAATTCTGGTGAAAGTCCAACAATTCGACCTTGTCAGAGACCAAGTAAACCTTGCCTTGAGATCCTACGATGTATCACAGAAGCGATTGAACTTGACTAGGTCCAGGTATAGAATTGGCAAGATCCAGGTCACGGATTTCAACATCGCTATTCAAGAAGAAGCCGCTGGACGTCAAGCCTACATTCAAGCTCTACGTAATTTTTGGTTGGCCTACTATGATTTACGACAGTTAACCCTGTATGATTTTGAGGAAGGCCGCCCCTTGGTACGAGATGCTAAGGATATCCCCAAAAATTAGTTTTTACTATCTATCTTGCAAGCAAAAAAGAGTTTGGTTGATTATCTAATTGTTGGGCAAGGAATCGCTGGGACTTTAATGGGCTATCTGCTGCAAAAGGCAGGTAAGCGGATTCACGTTTTAGACAATGATTCTCCTCGATCTTCTTCGAAACATGCAGCAGGCATTATCAACCCAGTCACTGGAAGAAGATATGTTAAGTCCTGGAGAATAGAAGATCTTTTACCCTTCGCTCATACTATGTACAGCGAAATAGAAAGAGAATTTGATATTCAGGTTTTCCACCAAATGCCCTTGATTAGAACCCTCTACGACCAGAAGGATAGGAATAACTGGATGCTTAGGATTACTGATCCCGCTTACGAAAAGTACATGAGCGGAGAAGCAGACCTGGGGACCTATGCGGATCGCCTGCATCCCGACTTTAGTTATGGACAGACCTTACACACCGCACGTTTAGATATTCCTGCTTTCATCGCACACTTCCGGCAGCATTGGCAAAAACGAGGAGAATATACCATCACTCAGTTGGACATGGAAGCCTTAGAAATTAGGGACGATATAGTGAAATGGGAGGGTATAGAAGCTGAAAAAGTCATTTTTTGTGAAGGTAGTTGGGGCAAGCAAAATCCCTATTTCAATTATTTGCCCTTTCGGGGGGCAAAGGGGGAGATCATGGAGGTGGCAATCCCGGGAGCAAACTTCGACCGAATCATTAAGCGCAAGCTCTTTATCGTACCCTTACAGAACGGCAATTATTGGATTGGTACCACGAATACGAATTGGTTTGATCACGAAGAACCTACCGCCGAAGGTTTAGCAGAGTTAGAAGAGAAGTTAAAGGCATTCTTAAAGCTTGACTTCGAAATTATAGCGCATCATTCTGCTATCCGTCCAACCGTAAAGCATCGACGGCCATTTCTAGGTCATCATCCAGAGCAGAACCGATTGGTGATTTTTAATGGCTTAGGTACAAAAGGAGCTTCTTTAGGGCCATTTTGGGCGGCCCACTTAGTGAGCCATCTACTAGAAGGAACAAGCCTAGATTCTGAGGTGGACATCCGCCAATATCCCTATCCTTCCGCTGTTTAAGCTCGAAATCTCAAGAATAATCTACCTGTTTTTATACTTTTTTGTCAACTCATGCTGTTTACTGTTATAGAGGCCTTGTCGAGGCTTTACCCTTTTACTTTTGTTCATGATTATCAGTAAACCGGCATTATTTGCTATAGAGTCAGAACATGGTATTCATTAAACCAACTAGGATGAAAGCTATAATCCCGAGTGTGGTGTTGATTTTATCAATCTTATTGAGCCCCACGATCAATGCCCAAACCAAAGTAGATATGTCTAAGTTTAGTAGCGCCTCTTATCAGGCGGATTGGGAGCAAGTCACCTCCTTCGAGAAAAAGAGATTGCCCAAATCTGCTTTAAGCATCGTAGAAAAAATCGTTGAGAAAGCTAGAGCGGAAAATAACCCTTCTCAATTAGTTAAAGCCCTTCTACACAAAGCCAAATACATTGAAGATACCCAAGAAAATGGCCGTTTGGCAAGTATCACCTTATTAGAGGATGAAGTTAGTCAAGTGCTTTTCCCCGCCAAACAGCTAATCCATTCCATTCTTGGAAACATCTATCAGACGGAGTTGTCACAGCGATATTGGCGGATTAGAAATAGAACGGAGGTGCAAGAAGAGGGCGAAGCCTCCGATATAAACCTCTGGTCTATTGATCAATTCGTGAGAGCTAGCACAGAGCACTATCTGGCCTCACTAGAACAGAAAGATAAGTTACTCTCTCTTCCCTCTTCACTTTTTCAAGCTGTATTGAGGGAAGGTAAGGAGGATCGGGGATTACGTCCTTCGGTTTACGATTTCTTGGCTCATCGAGCCATTGATCATTTTATGAATGATCGTAACTACTTGGCGCAGCCAAAAGAACCTTTTCTTCTAAATGACCCTGCCCTTTTTGCAGATGCCAAGACTTTTTCCACGCATACCTTCCAGTCTCCAGATGAACAAGCCTATAAATATCAGGCTTTGCGCGTTTTTCAGGAAGTGCTAGGTGCTCAGCTAGATCGTAAAGAAGTACCTGCTCTGGTGGATGCGGATTTGAAGCGCTTGAAATTTGCTCAATCTTACTCGGTTATCGATGAATCCGAGAAGCTCTACCTTAAGTCTTTACAGGCACTTCAGAAGAAATATGATCGACACTCTGTTTGGGGGGAAATAAGTATAGCCATCGCCGACTTCCATTATATACAGGGAAACAAATATATAGCAGGAACCAATGATGTTCATCAATGGGAATTAAAGCAAGCCGTGCAATTGTGCGAGCAAATCATTGAACGGGAAAAGGGCTCCTATGCTGCTAAACGGGCGAAGTCACTCAAGGGGAATATCGAGATCTCGCGCTTGGAGGCCACCGCAGAAAAGGTGTATTTGCCTGGAGAGTCCGGCTTGTTCCGGATGAAGTATCGCAATGCCAGTAAAGTCTACCTGAAAGTGGTAAAGGTTTTGCAAGAAGAAACGCCAGAGGATTATCAGGAATATGTGCGCAGCTTAGCCAAGACAAGAGCTTTTAAATCATGGTCCTATGAATTACCGGATCCAGGGGATTATCAATCACACAGTGTAGAAGGTGCCATACCTCCTTTGCCTTTCGGAAACTATGCCATAGTGCTTTCTAACAATCGGCGATTTGATGTGAATAAAGGAAGTGTACAAGCTATACCCATTAGGGTGTCACAATTGTCCTACCTGCATCAGTCTGGAGCCTCCGCTAATTTGTTGGTGGTTGATCGAAAGCTGGGAGGACCAGTTGAGGGTGTAAAAGTGTCCATTTATACCTATGAGTACAATCGCAAAAAGAAAAAATCAGAAAGAAAGTTCAGGCAGCAAACTTATTCCAATGCTGAAGGACTTTGTGCTTTGGATATTGATTTTCGGGGGCGTTACTTTATCGCCTTAGAAAAGGGGGAAGACCGCCTTTTCTTGAGTGATCAGGGACATTATAACTATGAGCAGCCGAGAATAGTGAGAGCCATAGAGAAAGACGACCGCAAGCTCCGAATGCAGTTCTTTTTAGACCGGGCTATTTATCGGCCTGGGCAACCCGTTTACTTCAAAGGACTAGTGATAGAGGAAGGGGAACAAGAATTAAAAGTAGCCGCCAACGAGCCTATTGAAGTAGTTTTTAAGGATGTGAATTACCAGGATGTTAAGAAATTGACCTTAACAACCAATGAATATGGTACAGTAAATGGGCAATTTGAAGCTCCTTCAACAGGTTTGTTAGGACGGATGACAATAGCATCTGAGTACGGCAGCACTTCTTTTAGAGTGGAAGAATATAAGCGGCCGAAATTCTCTACCTCTTTCCAACCCTTGACACAAGCCTTCAATCTTGGAGATGAAATCAGTGTACAAGGAAATGCCATGGGATTCGCTGGGAATGCCATCGATGGTGCCACAGTTAATTTTCGAGTAGTACGAGAGGTAAATTATCCTTGGATACCCTGGTATTATTATGACCGGTATTTTCCTAAAAGTGGCGAACAGCAAGAGATTGCTCAGGGAGAAGCTCAGACGGATTCGGAAGGAAACTTCGTACTTAGATTTAAGGCGACTGCTGATCCTAGCATTGATAAGAAGGATAAGCCCGCCTTTATTTTTAAGATCACAGCCGATGTAACCGATATCAGTGGAGAAACTCATTCTGCTTCAAAAAACATCAAACTGGCCTACCTCGGTTTTGAAACTTCTGTAAAGCTGCCGGATGCTACCGATAGAGGAGATTCCCTTAGCGTTGCCATCGATACTAGAAATCTAGATGGCCAATTTCAAGCTGCGGGTGGAGCGCTAGAGATCTTCCCTTTGGAAGAACCTTCCCAGCCGCTTCTAGACCGTTATTGGGAGGTTCCAGATCAGCATGTACTAAAGGAGTCCCAATTTAGAAAACAGTTCCCTCACTTTAGCTTTGGTAAGCCGAAATCTAAAAATGACTGGCCAAGGAAAGCGGCAAGTCTCACCCAAAAGGTAAACTCTGGGAAACAAAAGAACTGGAAGATTGGTGTGAAAGATTGGGCTGTTGGTCATTATTTGGCGGTTTTCACCGTAGTAGACAAAGCTGGGAATAAGATTGAAACAAGCCAAGCTTTCTTCATCTATGATAAAGAGACCAAGGCCTTGCCTAAAGATCTAAGTATCTGGAATACCTTCGATAAACCAGCGTATGAGCCAGGGGAGGAAATCAAGGTTCAGCTGGCCACAGGTTTTGAAGGGATGTCTGTCTTCTTTGAAAGACAACAAAAGGATGAGATAACGAGGTCTTGGGTGAAAGCGAGTCCATGGGGCAGCTATTCCTATCAAGTAGAAGAATCGGATCGTGGCAATCTGCACTTCAAAGGTGTGACGGTGAGACAAAATCGAGTTTTTCAATTTGATCAGAATGTGACCATTCCATGGAGCAACAAAGAACTGGAGATAGAATACCATACTTTTCGGGATAAACTTCGCCCTGGTCAGGATGAGGTCTGGAAGATTGTGGTGAAAGGGCCAAAGAAAGAGGCCGTTGCCGCCGAAGTTGCTGCGGCGATGTATGATGCTTCCTTAGACGAGTTCTCCAATAATAGCTGGTCCTATCTACCACATTCTTACCGTTTCTATGGTCGATCGTATTGGAATCCTTCCGGTTTTGGGGATGCTTCTAGCATCTCAGTCGGGCGGGAGCGGAATCGCATGCAGCAAGCACCGGTTAGATTCTATGAGCGACTCAATTGGTTTGGTTTTGTGGAATCTCCTATGATTGCGCGCAGTATGTCTAAGAGCGCAGCGCCAGCTACCTATTCCGCTACTGCAGTCACGCCTTATTCCTATGAAGAAGGGGTCGTCGCCGCAGACATGGAAATGAACGAGGCACCACCTCCACCGCCGCCGCCTGCGCCAGGAGAAGTGAGAGTGGCGGCATTTGGTACAGAAGAACCAGAGGTGGCGGAAGAGCCTGCCGTTAGGACAAATCTGAAGGAAACCGTCTTCTTTATGCCTGATCTTCGGACAGATGAAGATGGGAATGTAGTCATTCAGTTTAAAATGAATGAGGCTTTGACGAAGTGGAAATTCCTCTTGTTTGCTCATACTAAAGACTTGAAGATTGGCAGTAGCACCAAAATGGTTCAGACTCAGAAGGAGTTAATGGTATTACCTAACCCTCCTCGATTCCTTAGAGAAACAGACGAGATCATCTATACTGCTAAAGTTTCAAACCTCTCGGAAGAAGATTTAAGCGGAGTCGCACAGTTGAATCTTTTTGATGCTTCTAGCCGACAGCCTGTAGATAAATCATTCGACCTCGAAGGCGTCGACAGAGCTTTTGATGTCAAAGCGGGGCAGTCGGCTTTGGTTAGTTGGAGATTGAAGGTTCCCGCCAACGGCATGGCTGCTGTAGTTCATCGAGTGACAGCTAAGGCAGGAAACTTTGCAGACGGAGAGGAAAGTGTGATCCCGGTCCTAAGTAATCGTATGTTGGTGACCGAAGCTATTACTTTGCCTTTGCGCTCCGAAGAAGCCAGGACTTTTACCTTTGAATCTTTGAAGCGTTCAGGAGACTCCAAGACGCTGACACATCACGCCCTAAGCCTCGAATTTACGAGCAATCCAGCCTGGTATGCCGTGCAATCTTTGCCGTATTTGATGGAATATCCGTATGAATGCACGGAGCAAATTTTCAACCGATTTTATGCCAATACCTTAGCCGCAGGAATTGTCGAACAACAGCCAGCCATTGAAGGCATGTTTGAGGAATGGAGTTCCGCAGAAGTCTTTGAAAGTGCACTAGCCAAGAATGAAGATCTGAAGCAGTTGCTCCTGGAAGAAACGCCTTGGGTACTTGATGCGCAGAGTGAAGAGCAGCAGAGGAAGAATATTGCCCTGTTATTCGATCTCGGAAGAATGAAAAAGGAGCAAGACAAAGTGGTGCAGCAATTGGTGGATCGACAATCTGCCAATGGGGGCTTTAGCTGGTTCCCAGGAGGGCGAGATAGCTGGTATATCACGCAATATCTGCTGGAAGGCATCGGACATTTGGAGCATTTACAAGTCCTGGAGGCTAGCAATGACCAAGACCTTTCCGCTATCACCACGAATAGCCTAGAGTTTATAGATAGAGCATTTCAGACCCACTTTGATGATTTACAGAAGAAGATTCAAAATGGGACGACGAAGTTAGACGCTGATCACCTGACCAGTATTGTGATTCATTACTTGTACACTCGTTCGCTCTTTGCGCTGAAAGATGAAGCGGGTAATCAAGAAGAGGCGCTTGGGTACTACCTAGACCAGGCGAAGAAGCATTGGGTGAACAGAGGCCTGTATCAGCAAGGGATGATAGCCTTAGCATTGCATCGTTATGGTGAACATGGAGCAGCCATGGACATCATTCGTTCCTTGGAGGAGCGGGCCATCAAAAGCAAGGAATTGGGCATGTATTGGAAATACAACCGAGGTTGGTTCTGGCATGATCTTCCGATCGAAACCCATGTCTTGCTCCTAGAGGCCTTTGCGGAAGTGGCCAATGATATGGTAGTAGTTGATGAGATGAAGATTTGGTTGCTGAAGAATAAGCAAACGAATCATTGGAAAACAACAAAAGCTACTGCTTCAGCCATTTATGGTCTACTAGGCTATGGTCAGAATTGGTTGGGAGAGACCAAGGACGTGAAAATAACCTTTCCGAAAGCGCCTAAAAAGGCCTATCAGGCATCCATACAGAAAGCACAGGAGGAGCAAACTCCAGGGGTAGGATATTACAAGGTAGATTTTGCGCCTGAGAAGATATCGAAGGATTATGCTACTGTAAAAGTGAAAAACCAGAATGAACATATAGTCTGGGGCGGTTTATATTGGCAATACTTCGAAGATCTAGATGCGATAAAAACCTTTGAAGAAACGCCTTTAAAATTGCAAAAGGAGCTATTTAAGATAGGTTATGATGATAATGGGGAAGTACTGACCGCAATTGGTGAAAATGGGCAACTCAAACCCGGAGACAAGATCAAAGTTCGCATTGAATTGAAGGTGGATAGAGATATGGAGTACATTCATATGAAAGATATGCGGGCCAGTGGCTTAGAGCCTATCAATGTGTTGAGCCGTTATAAATGGCAGGATGGACTTGGCTATTATGAGAGTACGAAAGATGTAGCAACTCACTTTTTCTTTGACTATCTGCCAAAGGGAACGTATGTATTCGAGTATCCGCTACGAGTGGTGCATGAGGGCCAATTTAGCAATGGCGTGACGACCATACAAAGTATGTATGCGCCGGAATTTACGAGTCATTCGGAAGGGATCAAAGTTGAAATTAAACGTTGATCTAATAGCCATTAATCCTAAAACAGAGGAGAATTGTCGAGAAAAGAAAGCAAAACTGCGGCTAAAGTGTTAAATTGAAGAAGATTAGTAATTTGAAAAATATGAAGAAGCAAATTTGGAAGTTTGCAACTAAACAAGTAAAAAAGACGATTATGGGTAGTGAAAAAAGCAGCAAGTCAAAACACGCTGATACGGTGATTCGTAATCACGTGATCTGGGCGATGGGCACGGGCTTTATTCCTGTTCCAATTGCCGACGTTTTTGCTGCCACTGCGGTACAAATGGACATGATTCGGCAGCTGTGCCGAGTATACGATCTTGAATTCTCTGAAACGCAAGGTAAGGCCATCGTTACCTCCTTGACCAGTTCTATTTTGGCTAGAGCTGGTGCCAGAAGTGTGGTGAAACTCATCCCTGGCTTAGGAACGATCATCGGAGGTGTGACCATCTCCGTATTCAATGGCGCTTCCACCTACGCGCTGGGCGAAGTGTTTAAAAAGCACTTTGATATGGGCGGTACCATCTTGGATTTTGATACGGAAAGACTGAAGAAAGTCTTCAAAGAGAAATTCGAGAAAGGCAAAAAGGTAGCTGAAGACCTCAAGAAGGAGCAAGATGAGCAGCAAGAAGCTGGGGAACCAGTTACTGAAACCACCACCGAAGCAGAACCAGTCGGTGAGGCAGCTCCAACCAAAGAGGATGTCTTAGCAAAGCTCAAAGAGTTGGGAGAATTGAAAGCTCAAGGTATTATTACCGAGGAAGAGTTTTCAGAAATGAAGAAGAAGCTTATCTCTGACTTCTAGTCTAGAGATTTATATAAGGCTTACATAAAGCCACCATACGAGGCATCAGATCCGCAAAGGTCTGGTGCCTTGTCATTTTGCTCAGTCTTTACATGCTCCATCGTGCAACAGGAGCTACCGCTTGATTGCTAAATTGTCCTGCTAAATATTTGTAGTAGGCGGTTACGCCGATCATAGCGGCATTATCAGTGCAATATTCGAATTTTGGAATGAAGGTCTGCCAACCCAGTTCCTCACCTGTTTGTGTCAAGGCCTTCCGAAGCCCGCTATTGGCGGATACACCCCCTGCAATGGCAACGGTTTTTATCCCAGTCTGGTCTACTGCCATCTTTACTTTATTCATCAAGATGCTTACAATCCGATCCTGGACCGAGGCACAGATATGTGGCATTTCTTCTTGAAGAAAGTCAGGCCGCTCCTTGATTTGTTTCTTTAGGAAATACAAAATGGCTGTTTTCAATCCACTAAAGCTAAAGTCTAAGCCGGGGATCTTCGGCTCAGAAAAGCTGAATTTTGCTTCTCCTTCTTGAGCCAAGCGATCAATGATCGGACCTGCTGGATATTCTAATCCCAGGATTTTTCCTGTCTTGTCGAATGCTTCTCCTGCCGCGTCATCTATGGTCTGACCAAGGATGGCCATGTCTAAATGGCTAGTGATTTTGACGATCTGGGTATGCCCGCCGGAGACTGTCAAACAAAGGAAAGGGAAGTCCGGATGCGGTGTCTCGGCAAAGTGAGCCATAACATGAGCCTTCATATGATGCACCTCGATTAGAGGAATATCGAGGCTTAGCGCCATAGCCTTGCCAAAGGATACACCTACCATCAAAGAACCGATTAATCCTGGCCCTTTGGTAAAGGCAATGGCACTTAATTCTTCCTTATGTACACCGGCTTTTTTCAAGGCTAATTCCACCACGGGAATGATGTTGGCCTGGTGTGCTCGGGACGCTACCTCAGGAACCACACCTCCATACAGTCTATGAGCCTCCTGATTGGCTACACAATTACTTAAAACTTGTCCATCCTGAATGACGGCAGCAGAAGTGTCATCACAGGAAGATTCGATTGCTAAAATGTTTATTTGCATAGGATCGCAAAAATAGCTTCTTGTTCAAATCTTTTAACGAAAAATTATTATCATTGCATCAAAACAAACCGAAAAAATGAGATTACTTATTAATTTGCTTCTTGCTGCCGTAGTAATCGGGTTGGTCTGGACATTAATTAGCAGCATTCAGGAACCTATCGCATTTAAGGCAGAAAAGGAAAAACGTGAGCGAGCTGTAGTTGAGCGCTTGATGGAAGTTCGTACTGCTCAGGATTTGTTCCGCAGTATCAAAGGTGGTTTTTCTCCTACTTTTGACTCCTTGAGAGAGACCTTGATGACTGATAGTTTCGCTGTAGTGAAGGTGATCGGTGACCCTGATGATCCTAACTTTACTGGAGAAATCGTATACGATACTATCCTTTCTCCTGCGATCGACTCTATTCAAACTTTGGGTATCAACTTAGATTCCCTATCAATTGTCCCTTATGGTGGCGGTGTAAAGTTTGAAATTGCTGCTGATACAATCACTTACCAAAAGACGACGGTAAATGTTGTAGAAGTAGGTATTCCTCGTAGAGTATTCATGGGGAAATACAAAGACAAGCGATTTGCTAAGTATGATCAAGGATATGATCCAAACAAGCCAATCAAGTTTGGTAACATGAACGCACCCAATTTGTCTGGTAACTGGGAATGATCAAATTTGAGATCGTTGAAGATACTTTTGCCAAATCTCAGGCAAAGGATCTGGAGCTGTCCATCCTGGCAGGGGTGGACAGCTTTACCTATATGGTGGTTGATAAAAGACGCCATATTCAGGTTCTCAAAGAATATGCCCTGGAAGAAGGGGCTAGCCTGCCTAGAAGGCAGCGCGCCATGCAAAAGATTGTCAAGGATGATTCGCTCTTAAAGCTATCCTATAGTAGCACTCAATTAGGACTAATTGGATTACAAGCTACCATCCTCCCCGAGCGACTCTACAATCCAACCAAGAATAAGACTTACCTAGAGCAACTGACGGAATTATCAGTAAATGCAGAAGTTGTAGCGGAAGATTTACATCATTTATCTGCTAAGTTGGTCTACGCCTTGGACCCAAAAACTCAGGTGATTAGCAAGCACTTCCAAGCAGCCAGGAAGGTTCATCTTTACACGGCCTTTCTTGATGCCTTGCGGCCTCATGCAGCCACCCAGAAAGGTGCGCATCTCTTCTGCCACGTTCGTTCCCGGAAGATTTATCTCTTTCTTTTTGATGGAACCCTTTTGCAATACGCCAACCATTTTACCTATCAATCGGCAAGAGACTTTCTCTACTATGTATTGCTAGTCTTTAAATCCTACAACTTGGATCCGAAAGACGTGCCGCTGTATTTGTCTGGGCAACTAGTCAAGGATTCGGAGGTGTATAGACTCTTGTTCCGCTACTTGCAAAGAATTGACTTCTTGAAGGTGCCAGCTACCTTTTCGTTTGGACCCAAACTGAGCTTGCAGCCTTCTTATTTCTATTTTGACCTAATGAGTATCCAACAGCATTTCTAACAGCCTATGCGCATTATTGGAGGAGAATTTAAAGGAAGACGTTTTACCCCACCAGCCAAAAATTGGCCTACCCGCCCCACTACGGATTTCGCTAAAGAAGGTTTGTTCAACATCATTCAAAATAACTTCGATATCAGCGAGCTAAAGGTGCTGGATCTCTTTGGGGGAACTGGAAGCCATAGCTATGAATTTATTTCCAGAGGGTGCACAGACGTTACATACGTTGATAAGTTCCCAGGCTGTGTGGCTTTTGTAAAGAAGACCAGTCAGCAACTGCAAATCGAAGATAAGATTCAGATTGTCCGGGGAGACGTGTTCAAGTTTATCCAATACGCCACTTCCGCCTACGATTATATCTTTGCCGGTCCTCCTTACCCGTTACCCAACATTCCCGATATTCCAGATCGTATTCTAGAAAAAGGGATGTTAAAAGAAGGAGGTTGGTTAGTGCTAGAGCATAATCCCAACCATGATTTTAGCAAGCATCCAAATTTGCTTCAAGTCCGGAACTATGGCAAAACCATCTTCAGTATTTTCACTCCTCAACCGGATTCGGGAACTGTTTAGTAGACAATAAGGTTTAGCTTCTTAATACCTTTTGGAACTTGTCCTTTAGCTATGGGGTAATATGGACTTTCCCACTGTTGATTCTTCGCTGTTTGGAGAATCCAGGCCTGGGGGCGTTATCGCAGCAATTATTTGATACTGTCCAAGAGGAGAAGAGCCGCAAAATCTAGTGGAATCACTATAAAATTATATATTTGCCGCTCAATGGAAGAGCAGCTTTTTTAGCCGTCAAATTCAAAATAATCCAGTTGTCGCAATCGTGTAAAAAAAGCTGCTAAGAACTAGAGCTGACTTTAAAAAAAAGCAATCAGAATCATGGATATCATTGGTATTATTCAAGAAGGGGTAGTAAAGGGTGTCGAATCCCTGTATGGTGCATCCATTACAGCAGATTCCATCTCAATGAATGCCACCCGCAGCGAATTCGAAGGGGACTTCACGGTGGTAGTGTTTCCTTATACCAAGATGGCCAGAAAAAAACCAGAAGATATTGGGGCGGAACTGGGACAATACATGCTTGATCATGTTCCCCAAGTTAGTAAGTTCAATGTAATCAAGGGGTTCTTGAATCTAGTGATAGACGATTCCTTCTGGCAACAGTTTCTGTTGGAGACCGTTACGGATAGTGATCAATTTGGGATCGCTGCTGCGAATGGTAAAAAGGTGATGGTAGAGTATTCTTCTCCCAATACCAATAAACCACTCCACCTTGGGCATATCCGAAATATTCTCTTGGGTTGGTCGGCATATAAGATTCTACAAGCTGCTGGTTATGAGGTGGTTCGAACGCAGATTGTCAACGATCGAGGTATAGCGATCTGTAAGAGTATGCTGGCTTGGTTGCGATTCGGTGAAGGGGAGACCCCAGCATCGAGCGGAATCAAGGGGGATCACTTTGTCGGAAAGTTTTATGTCAAATTTGAACAAGCTTTCCAAGAAGAGTACAAGGAATGGCAAGCCTCTGACAAAGGTCAAGCTGTCTTTGCTGACAAAGCGAAAGAGGATCAAGGGGAAGCAGCCTTCTTCAAAGCCTACAAGAATACCTATTTTAACGAGTACAGTGAGATCGGGCAAGAAGCTCGAGCCATGCTGATTCGATGGGAAGCTGGAGATGAAGAGACTGTGAACTTGTGGAAACAAATGAATGAATGGGTGTACGAAGGTTTTAATACTACCTACGAGAACCTTGGGGTAGCTTTCGATAAACTCTACTACGAATCAGATACTTATCTGCTTGGAAAGAGTACGATCGAGGCAGGGATGAAGAAAGATGTATTCTACAAGAAAGAGGATGGCTCCGTTTGGATAGATTTGACAGCTGCAAAGCTGGACCATAAGATTGTCCTTCGAAAGGATGGTACTTCTGTATACTTGACGCAGGATATCGGTACCGCCCAGTTGCGATATCAAGATTTTGGGGTAGAACGCATGATCTACGTTGTAGCAGACGAGCAAAATTATCACTTCCAGGTACTTTTTGAAACCATGAAGCGATTGGGTGAGCCCTATGCCGATGGTTTGTACCATTTGAACTATGGAATGGTCGATTTGCCTACTGGCAAGATGAAGTCACGAGAAGGAACCGTAGTAGATGCAGATGACCTGATGGCTGAGGTGATTGCCGAGGCAGAGGCCGCTTCTAAAGATAGTTCGGAAATCAGCTCCTTTACAGAGGAACAACGAAAAGACATTTTTCGTAAGATAGGCCTAGCGGCATTGAAGTTTCACATCATTAAAGTGCAACCGCAGAAGCGAATGGTCTTTGATCCCAAGGAATCTGTGGATTTGCAAGGGCAAACTGGACCTTATATCCAGTACTCTTATGTCCGGATTAATGGGGTAGGGAAGAGAGCGGAACGAGAAGGTGTGAGTTGGGAGCAAGCCCAGGAATACAAGAGCTTGGAACCAGCTGAACGAGACCTCCTGCGAACTTTGTACCAGTTTCCGGATCTGATCCAGGAAGCTGCTGCTGAGCTTGATCCTTCTAGTATTGCCAACTTCTGCTATGCGCTAGCTAAATCCTACAGCAAGTTTTGGCATGACGTCTCTATCTTTGATGCAGAGGAATCAGCGAAAGCATTCCGATTGCTATTGAGTAAGTTGGTGGGTAGCGTGTTGAAAAACGGTATGGACTTGCTCGGCATTGAGATGCCCGAACGAATGTAGAAATACAAAAATATTTAATCATTTTTATTGCAATCAGTTATGAGTAATCTCGAAGAAACAAAACCTTCTCTGAATTTTATCGAACAGATCATAGAGGAGGATTTGAGTCAAGGTAAACATGCCGGACGAGTACATACACGATTCCCGCCCGAACCCAATGGCTTTTTGCACATTGGTCACGCCAAGGCGATTACCGTGAATTTCGAGTTAGCTCAGAAATACGGAGGCCTCACCAATCTGCGTATGGATGATACGAATCCAACAACGGAGAAAACCTCCTATGTAGATAATATTCAAAATGATATCAAGTGGCTAGGCTTTGAATGGAACGGAGATGTGTTGTATGCCTCTGATTACTTTGGGCAATTATATGAATTTGCTATTAAGTTGATCAAGGAGGGACTAGCTTATGTCGATGATTCTACACCTGAAGAAATTGCGGAAATGAAAGGGGAACCAACAGCCCCCGGAAAGGAAAGCCCGTTTAGGAATCGCAGTATAGAAGAGAATCTTGACCTATTTCAGCGGATGAAGGCGGGAGAATTTGAAGATGGTGCTCGAGTACTACGAGCTAAAGTCGACATGTCTTCGCCAAATATGCATATGCGGGATCCTATCCTGTATCGCATTAAACACGAGACGCATCACCGAACAGGAGATGAGTGGTGCATTTATCCCATGTATGATTTTGCGCATGGGCAGTCGGATTCCATAGAAGGTATTACCCATTCACTTTGTTCTTTGGAATTTAGACACCATCGGCCTTTGTATGATTGGTTCATCGAGAAATTAGAGATCTTTCCGTCAAGACAGATTGAATTTGCTCGTATGAACGTAGCTTTCATGATCACGAGTAAACGAAAACTCCTGAGATTGGTTGATGGGGGACATGTGACGGGCTGGGATGATCCCCGTATGCCCACGATTGCTGGTATGCGCCGTAGAGGTTATCCTGCAGCTGCAATCAGAGAGTTTTGCCGTCGCGCAGGGGTGGCAAAACGGGATAATCTGATCGAAATAGAGCTGCTAGAATATGCTGTTCGTAATGAGCTTAACAAGACTGCCAATCGTGTGATGGCTGTTTTGGATCCCGTTAAAGTGGTAATTACCAATTATCCGGAAGGGCAAACAGAGTACCTTACCCTTGACAATAATCCAGAGGATCCAGAGGGGGGAACTAGAGAAGTACCTTTTTCGAGAGAAATCTATATTGAAAGAGGAGACTTTATGGAAGATCCACCAAGGAAATTCTTCCGTATGGGACCTGGTAGAAATGTTCGACTTAAGGGGGCCTATATTCTTCATTGTGAAGATTTTGTAAAGGATGATTCGGGACATATTACAGAGATACATTGTACCTACTATCCAGACAGTAAAAGTGGAGAGGATACCTCGGGTGTAAAGGCAAAAGGGACTTTGCACTGGGTTTCTGTGGAGCATGCAGCTAAGGCCGAAGTACGCCAGTATGATCGTTTGTTTAGTGTAGCGGAGCCCACAAAGGAGGAAGACAAAGATTATCTGGAATTACTGAATCCCAATTCATTAGAAGTCTTAGGGAATGTTTATGTGGAACCAGGTTTAGTAAATGCCAAACCGGGAGAACAGTTACAGTTTATGCGTAAAGGGTATTACTGTGTAGATCAAGAAAGTACAACTGATCATCCAGTTTTCAACCTGACGGTGAGCCTAAAGGATAGTTGGGCCAAGGCGCAAAAGAAGTAGCCTTACACCCATTCTTGCCGGCTTGGTAGACTCAGAAATCTAGAGCTAACGACTTGACGCTCTGAAAATAATACTATCTTTACTTACCATGGAAAAAGGTAGAATCATATTAGATCAAAAGCGGTTTTCCATCATCATCGATCGTATCTGTCACCAGTTGATAGAGCGATATGATCAATTTGAAAATTGCTGTATAGTCGGAATACAACCTCGTGGTGTTCTACTATCGGATCGCATATGCCAACGTTTAAAAGAGATTCTTGGGATTGAAGATATTCTCTATGGAAAGTTGGATATCACCTTTTACAGAGATGACTTTCGTACCAGGACTCAACCTTTGGAGGCCAGCATCACTCAGATGGATTTTTTGATCGATGGTTATCAGGTAATCCTGGTAGATGATGTATTGTATACCGGTCGTACGATCAATGCTGCCTTGACAGCCTTGAATCATTATGGCAGACCTGATCGAGTTGAACTCTTAGCCTTGGTTGACCGTCGGTTTAATCGACACCTTCCGATTCAATCGGATTATGTAGGTCTAACCGTCGACTCGGTGGATCAAGCCTACGTGAAAGTAGAATGGAAAGGTGATGTACAGTCGGAAGATCGGGTCTTGTTATATGCGCATAAAAAAGATGTCGAATAGGGTATGGTTCAGCAATTAAGTACTCGCCATGTATTAGGGATTAAATATCTTACACCTGGGGATATTCGCTTAATCTTTGAAACGGCAAAAACCTTTAAAGAGGTGATCAACCGTCCCATTAAGAAGGTTCCTTCTTTGCGGGATATTACCGTAGCAAATTTGTTTTTCGAAAACTCTACACGTACCCGTATTTCTTTCGAATTAGCTGAGAAACGTCTTTCTGCTGATGTGGTGAATTTCTCCGCATCAACTTCCTCTGTGAAGAAGGGGGAAACCCTATTGGACACGGTTAATAATATTCTGTCCATGAAGGTCGACATGGTGGTCATGCGACATCCAGCACCTGGAGCGCATCATTTTCTATCCCAACATATTGATGCCAATATCGTCAATGCAGGAGACGGGACACATGAACATCCCACACAAGCTCTCTTGGATGCCTTCTCAATGGAGGAAAAGTTAGGAGATTTAGCGGGTAAGAAGGTGCTAATTTGTGGAGATATCCTGCATTCTCGGGTAGCCTTGAGTAATGTCTTTTGTCTACAGAAATTAGGGGCAGAAGTAAAGGTGTGTGGACCTCCGACTCTAATACCTAAGTATATTGACCAGTTGGGAGTAGGTGTAGAATACAACATCGAAAAAGCCTTGGCCTGGTGTGATGTGGCCAACATTCTACGCATTCAATTGGAGCGTCAAGACATTAAGTTCTTTCCGTCTCTTCGAGAATATGCACAATATTTTGGCGTAAATAAAACCCTCCTGGATCGACTTGATAAGGAAATCGTCATTATGCATCCTGGGCCGATCAACAGAGGGGTAGAAATCACCAGTGATGTAGCAGATTCAAACCATTCTATTATTCTCCAACAGGTGGAAAATGGAGTAGCAGTTCGGATGGCAGTACTGTATTTATTGGCTGCCTCTCGATAAACCAGAGCCTAACAGAAAGCAAAAAATCAACCTTCTCTTATACTTAGCTGCAGAATTCGGCCGTTATGGCTTAGAATTACTTCTCGACTGTTATATAAAACCCATCCATTCCCAGTGTAAAGCAACTTTCCCAAAATGGGACTAACAAGACATTTAACATTCATTTAGCCCATCTAAAAGGTTACAGCAACTGCTGACCTAGGGCACTGAAACTGACTATTCTCTAAGCCTCAGATAAGAAATAAATATATTTTTTTACCATTTATTGCCAAAAAACATTATTTGGCAGATTTTTTGTTTTCCTAATCTTAGTAGAGCAAGAGGTGAATTGGACCAATGATATCTCAAAATGGGTCTTCTAAGTTGTATGGTATCTTTTTTTATATGAGATTCAGCTTGGAAGACCTGTACGGATGCAGGTCTATTTTATTTCAGCTCAAAAAGGGTTATATTACAGTAAATTAAAGCGCTTATATATGAGAGTACGTCCACTAATTCCTCTACTTTTTAGCTCCTTTTTCCTAATTACAAGTTTGTCTGCTCAGCCATGCGCCAACCTGATTGTCGATGATCGGGTGATTGGTAGTACGCACTTGTTGCAGACGGCATCGCAAACCCTTGTTGTACGAGGGAACTATAGCTATAGTCTAGCCTTGCTGAGTAATGATCGGGGGATTGTAGCACAAGTTTTTTCTAAGGGGGGTGTGGAATTTAATCAAGATGACGAAATCATCTTTATGGACGGAAGCCAGATCCGCAAAAGTTACCGATTTGTTGGAATGGGGGAGATGCAAAGCCAAAAAGGGACCCCGACTCATCAGAATACCTTACAGCTGGATCTGAAAGCGGTGGAGTGGTTCTCGAGAGGGGGAATTACCACTATCTACATCAAGAACAACATCAGCAATCAGATGCGAAAGTTCACCATCAATCAAAGTCGGCAGCAGGAACTTGCGATGATGGCCAATTGCTTCCTTAAGACCATCGACCCAAACAAAGTGAACGATATCGTTTTAACGGATAATACCTTTACCCCACCCAAGAAAGGAGAAGAAAATAAAGTGCCTATTAGTGCTACGCCAGGCTCGCCAAAGGTCAAAAAAGTGGCGAGCATTGAGGAGTTGAATGATGACGAACTGGCGGAATTGAAAAAGGAATTACAGACAGTCAAAGATCAAATTCGCAAGGAAATCGCTGCAGAACGAGCAAAAGGAGACCAAGCCAAACAACAAATACAACAAGAGGTAACTTTGGCTCGGGAACGAGCCGCTGAACAGAAGAAACAGTTTGCGGAAGAAGTCCTGGCTGCGCGCAAGCAATCTCAGGTCGAAATTGAAAAGTCAAGAGCCGCTGTTGCAGCTGAGGTTCAAACTGCCAAGCAGAATGCTGCAGTGCAAATGGATGAAATCCAATCTGGCGTAGCTGTGGCTCGCAAGAACGCGAATGAAGCGATTCAGAAAGCACAGTTGGAGTCAGCTGAAGAGATAGCCGCTACCCGCAAAGCGGCTTCGGCGGAGATAAAGGCCGCAAAGGAAAAACTAGAATTGGCAAAGCTGGAATATGCTGATGAGGTGTCATCGGCACGGGAGAATTCTTCCTCTGAATTGGATCGTATTAGAGCAGAGACTAGCAAAATGATTCAGGATGCTCGCGAACAGGCGGCAAAACAGAAGAACTTGACTACAGAGGAGGTGCTAGCTAGTAAAGAAACGGCCAGTGCACAAGTACTGAAAATCCAGGAGGAGGCTGCGCAGGAAATCGCTCAACTACGAGAAAAGGGAGCGCTAGAAAAGGAAAAAATTGCTTTGGAGCTGGCTGAGAGCCGACGCAAGGTAGCTGAGGAGAAGTCCTTGCTTTCAGAGCAAAACGCCGCTGAAATTGCGGAATTGCGTGAAAATGCGACGAAAGAAAAGGAAAATTTGACCGTCGAGGTGGCCAACGCCAAGAAGAAGGCAGCAGAAGAAATAGATCAGATCCGTGCTCAAGTCCAAACTGAACAGCAGAAGGCGCAGGAAGCCATACAGGTGGCGCAGAAGGAATCTTCTGCCTCTGTCAAAGAGATCGGTGAGCAAGAGGCTGCAAAAGTAGCTGAGGCGCGCTCACAAGCTCAGACACAGAAGGAAAAGATTGCAGCAGAAGTCAAAACTGCAAGGGAGAATGCTAATGCAGAGTTAAGTAAGATTCAGGCGGATTTGCAGCAAGCCATTGCCGATGCCCAAAGCAAAAAGGAGGAGGTTATGGCACAGACCGCTAACGAAGTGAAACTGGCCCAGGAAAAGGCTGCCGGAGAGATTACTTCGGCTAAGGATAAAGCAGCAGTACAGGTGAAGGAGGCCAATGCTGCTAGTGCGGAAGCCAAAGAAAATTATGCGGAAGAGATTAAGGTTGCGCAAGCTGCGGCCAAAGATCGGATGGATAAAATTCAAGCCGAAACGGCTGCTGCCATTTCTAAGGCTAAAGAACAAGAGCAGGAGAAGAAAAACTTAAGTGCCGAAGAGGTCAAGGTAGCTAAGGAGAAAGCAGCTGCCGAAGTACGATCTGCTCAGGAGAAGGCAGCGCAAGCTATTGCCGTGGCACGAGAGCAGGAATCCAAAGCGCTGGAGAATTCCGCAACCTCAATTGCTGAGGCGAAGCAGAAATCAGCGGAGGCGATTGCCAGTATTCAAAAGGAGGAGGCAGAAGCGGTCCGAAAGGCTAGAGAGAATGCGGTCAAGGAGAGGGAAGCTTTGGCGGTTGAATTGGCGACCACTCGCGAAAAGTTGGCTGGTGAACTGGCAACTTTAAAAGAGAATCAAGCACAAGAGGTCAAGGAAAGTGCGGAACTAGCAGCAAAGGAAAAGGAACGTTTGTCCGTCACGGTATTGCAAGCCAAAGAAAAGGCGACAGAGGAGGTTGCGGCAGCGCAGGAGAAAGCCGCAGCTGATGTAGCAGAGGCTCGCAAGCAATCCCTTGCCGCTATCACAACGGCTAAAGAAGAGGCTATTCAACAGCAGTCTGCCTCTGCAGCTGAAGTTAAGATGGCCCAGGAGCAAGCCAAGAAGGCTGTGACCGAGGCACGGGACAATTCTCAACAAGAGGTAGCTAAGGCTCGTGAGGACGCTAACGCAAAGAAGGCGGAATATTTAGCTGAAACCAAAGCAGCACGAGAAGCCAGTAATGCAGAGATTACCAAGGCAAAGTCTGATGCTAGTGAATTGATCTACAAGGCCCAACAGGATGCCAATGCGCAAATTACTAAGGTTAAAGCGGATGCGGCCGAACAGATAAAGTTAGAGAAACAGAAGGCAGAAACAGAGAAAAATAAGATTAAGGAAGAATTGGTTGCTTATAAACAGCAAACCGATCAATCTAAGAAAACTCTATCCGATCTCGAAGCAAAGTTGAAGAAAGCTAAGGAAGAACTGAAGCAGCTTGAAGCAGCTTTGGCCAAAGCTAAGTCGGATGGAAACAAATAGCGATTTTAGAAATTTTCTGAGGTATAGACTGGCCTGAGTCGGATTGGCTTCGGAAGTTTTTCATACTTCGCTTGGGAGCGGGCTCCTGTTTGCATGTATTTCGTTGATACTGCGGGCAGGAGCCCGCTTTTTTGGTCACGGGCAAGCGGAGCTTGCGGTGCACCTGAGGTGTTTAGCAGGGGCTGGCAATGGTTGTTTAGTTTGTAAATCGGTTTTGGCTTGCAAATATGGCGTTGATAATGCGGGCAGGAGCCCGCTTTTAGGGATACGAGCAAGCGGAGCTTGCCGTATGAATGCGGCCTGTTGTACGTGCTTGCGAAGTAAGGTCAGCGCTTACCGAGTAGCAGTGTACTAGAATATACTAGAGGGCTTTTGTCGTAGCTATTTGGATGGGACATGATTATGCAATTTATGATGTGAATTGTGCCCCGCCTGGCCTGCTGGTACCGTTAGGTACCTAATATGACTAGCCAAGAATCAAGCCTGTCTTCCAGTGCCGTTAGGTACTGTATATCCACGATTTAAGTCGATCAAGCGGTAGGGGGGAGATAAGAAAAAGCCTGCTGGGATAACCCAGCAGGCCTTCTTCAAGAAAACGAAAAACAAGTTTATTTCTGAATCACCAGTCGTTTACTGATGACCAATCGATCACTTTGAACCAAGCTGATTAGGTATACCCCCGGAGCAAGGTCTTGAACTTCCAAAGGCATTATTACGCCTAGAGCGGAATCCAGATCAATCTGTCGTACCACCTTACCAAAGGCATCACGAACGAATAACTGAGCAGCTTCATCCGCAAAGCCATCTAGAGCAATCTGAGCTTGATTAGCGGCAGGATTCGGGAATACTTCGATCGTACCATTGCCTAGGTCTCCAGCTGTACCCCAAGCCTGTAATCCTTCTGGTGTGAAGGAGGTCGAGTCACTAAAGAGTCCGCCAGCCAAGGTACCGCTTCCACTTAGGGTAACGTTCTCAAACACCGCCTGCACCTCTGCACTGCCATTAAGACTGTAAGCCATCATACCTACATAGATGCAATCCTCTAGGTTGGGGAAGGTCACTTTGTACAAGAGT